>NZ_JBSFLV010000017.1:0-99782 GCF_053599215.1 Streptomyces sp. NPDC001002
GGATCCAACCATGCTCGGCCGAGTGCTCACCGTTGCCCCAGCATCTCCAACACCGCGAGCCGTGTATCCCCGTCCGGGGTCTCCGGACACCTGGATCGTACGATCAGGTGGTATCGGACAGGTGGTAGAGGGACGTGGGGATGGCGGGACCAGCTGTTCTGCCCCGGGTGGATCCTTCGTCGGTCAGGTGGACGAAGTGCTGACCGCGGCGACCGCGCGTCGCAGCCGTGATCTTCCAGTTCGTTCTTTGCATCTGCCAGAACTCGCGTGCGTTGTTGCTGGTTCAGACGTTCGTTCGCAAGGCGTCCGAGATGGACTTGGCGCCGCCGTGCGAGGTGAGGCCGCCGTCGACCGGGATCTCCGCTCCGGTGATGAAGGACGCGTCGTCGGACAGCAGGAACACCACGAGGGGGGTGACGTCGTCGACGGTCCCGGTGCGGCCGAGCGGTGTTTCGCGGAGATTCGCCTCGCGGAACGCGGGGGCCGCGGAGGCGGTCATCGTGGTCTCGATGAATCCGGGGTGGATGGTGTTGACGCGGATGCCGCGCGGTCCCAGTTCCATGGCGGCGGTTCTCGACAGGCCGCGCAGCGCCCATTTGCTGGTCGTGTACGCGACGGGGTAATGGGCGGTTAGCGCCGCCGACGAACCGACGTTCACGATCGACGCGCCCGGGCGCATCAACGGTGTCAGGTACTGGATGCCCAGAAGGGGTCCCGTGACGTTGACCGCGTGGACTCGAGCCATGTCCGCGGGACGTACGTCGTCGATCCGGGCCCGCCAGGTGACGCCCGCGTTGTTGACCAGTCCGTGCACTTGGCCGTACGACTCCCTCAGCCCGGAGGCGAGTTCGGCCCACTCCTCGTTGCTGCTGACGTCGAGACGGCGGCAGCCAGGCGCCTCGGTCACGTCGGTGGAGATCACCCGGGCGCCCGCGCGGGTCAGTGCCTCGGCTTCCGCGGCCCCCTGACCGTCGGCCGCGCCCGTCACTATGACCACCTTGCCCAGAAGACGCTTGGTCACGGCCGCTCCCGGCTGCGACGCCGAGCGGTGGCAACCGGCACGGGATCGACGCCCCTCACCACGGTGTTGGAGACGGATCCGATGCCCTCCACGGTGAGCGTCACCGTGTCGCCGGGTTTGAGCGGCGCCGGGTCCTGCTCGCCTCGCAGTCCCCACAGTTCGGCGAGACACCCGCCGTTGCCGCACGTTCCGGAGCCGAGGATGTCACCTGGTCGGACGACGGTACCCCGCGAGGCGTAGGCCACCATCTCCTCGAAGGTCCAACTCATGTTGGAGAGAAGGTCCTTGCCGACCACCTCACCGTTGATCTCCGCTGTCAGCGCCAGCCGGAGGAAGCCGTCCGCGTCGCGGTACCTCTCCAACTCGTCCGCGGTGACCACGTACGGCCCGAGTGTGGTGGCGGTGTCCTTTCCCTTGCAGGGGCCGAGGCCGACCTTCATCTCGGCGGATTGCAGGTCGCGGGCGGACCAGTCGTTGAAGACGGTGTAGCCGATGATGTGGTCACGGGCCTGCTCGGGGGTGAGGTCGCGGCCCTCCTTGCCGATCACCGCGGCGACTTCGAGCTCGAAGTCGAGCACGCTCGATCCAGGGGGCACGGGGATGTCGTCGTGCGGGCCGTACACCGCGTAAGGGTTGGCGAAATAGAACGTGGGGGCCGCGTACCACCGCTCGGGCACACCGGCGGCGCCGTCCACGGACCGCCGTACGCCCTCGACGTGCTCCTCGAAGGTGACGAAGTCCCGCACGCTGGGCGGCTGGAGCGGCGGCAGCAGGCGTACGTCGGAGACGTGCGGCCCGGCCGGGATGTCGAGCATCACGGAGCCCGCGTCGAGCAGCGGGGGCAGACCCCCTCCTGCTGCGAGCAGGCCGGTCAGTGAGCTGACGCCGGGCAGGGGGTAGAGCGTGCCGTCCTCATCGACGACGGCCACCTGGCGTCGGTTGCGGTACTCGTACGTGGCGAAACGCATGGGCGGGTCCTGTCGGCAGGGAGGCGGGCGGAACGAGGCCGGGGGCGCGGCGGGGAGTCAGGGCATGACAAGGCTGCCGCGCCCCCGACGGGCGGGGGCCCGACCGGTCAGACCGGCGGGGCGACGAACACACCGCGGTCGACGTCGTTGAAGGACTCCTTGGTGACCAGTTCGTTCATGGGGTTGGCGGTGCCCCACTGGTCGGTGACCTCGGGCTGAGAGGAGTCGTAGACGTGGGGGTGCCAGGTGTCCTCGTCCAGCTCCTCCAGCTCCGTCGTGTACTCGACGGTGTTGCCGTGCGGGTCGAGGAAATAGGTGAAGGTGTTGTCGCCCGCCGTGTGCCGGCCCGGGCCCCAGACCTTCCGGAAGCCGGCCCGCATCACACGACCGGAGCCACGCATGTACTCGTCTATGCCGCGCATTTCGAAGGAGACGTGGTGCAAGGACGTGTGCGGGCCCTTGGCGATGGCCATGGAGTGGTGCTGGTTGCTGATCCGCATGAAGTGCATCACGTCACCGACGTGCGGATGGCCGAGCGTGTCGGAGAGGCGGAAGCCCAGATGCTGCTCGTACCAGGCGCGAGTCCTGTCCAGGTCAGGCGAGTTGAGGACCACGTGCGACAGCTTGACCGGGATCGACTCCTTCTCCTCGATCCTGCGGTGCTGTCGGACCGCCACGTCGGCCGAGACCTCGATGGTGCGGCCGTCGACGTCGAAGAAGCGGAAGCCGTAACCGCCGCCGGGAGTGTCCACCTTCCCCGGCTGGGAGATCAACTGGACACCACCGGCCTGGAGTTGCTCGGCGAGCGTGTCCACGTCGGCAGCTGAGGCGGCGCCGTAGGAGACCAGGTCGAGGCGCTTCTCGTCGGCCCTGCGCAGCCGTACGACGTACTGTTCCGGGCTGCCCTCGGCGGCGAGGAAAGAGATGCCGGAGTCCTCCGCGACCTGCGTCAGGCCCCAGACGCCGGAGTAGAAGTCGAGCTGCTTGTCGTAATCCGGCACGGCGAGGTCGACGTGCCGGAGGTGCGTGAGCAGACGGTTGCTCATGGGGGTTCCTCCTCAGACGAGGTTGAGCAGGGCGGCGGCGTTCGTGCCGCGCACGGAGTGGAAGTCGTGGTCGGTCAGATCCGCCGCGCGCAGTGCGGCCAGCGGGTCGTCCGTGCCCATGTCGAAGGGAAAGTCGGAGCCGAGCAGGACCCGGTCGGCACCGGCGACGCGCACCAACTCCCGTAGTACGTGCGGGCCGTGGACGAGCGAGTCGTAGTAGAGCTGCCGCAGATAGCTGCTTGGCTCTCGGGCGCAGCCGTGGGTGTCGGGGCGGGTCCGCCAGGCGTGGTCGGAGCGGCCGATGTGGGTGGGGAGGTAGCCGCCGCCGTGTGCCGCGATCAGTTTCAGGCCCGGGTGGCGGTCCAGGACACCGGAGAAGATCAGGTGGGAGAGGGCGACGGCGTTCTCGGTGGGCTGGCCGACGGTGTTGGACAAATACCACTGGTTGAGGCGCTCGTCGAGCGTGCAGCCGAAGGGGTGCAGGAAGAGGAGGGCTCCCGTTTCCTCGGCCCGGGACCAGAAGGGTTCGTACGCGGGGTCCGACAGTTCGCGGCCGGGCGCGTGCGAGGAGATCTCCACACCCCTCAGTCCCTGCTCCAGCGCATGGTCGAGCAACTCGGCGGTGAGGCCGGGGTGTTGGAGCGGGACGAGGCCCAGGCCGTGCAGCCGATCGGGAGCCTTCGCGCAGTGCGCCGCGGTGCCCTCGTTGGCCAACCGGCAGACCGTTGAGGCCAGTTGGGGCTCGGCCCAGTAGTGGTAGTGCGACGGGGACGGGCTGACCAGCTGGATGTCCACACCCTGCGCGTCCATGGCCGCTAGACGTACGGCGGCTTCCGTCAGCTTCGGCACGCGTGCGCCGACCATCGGGCCGTTCACGGCCAGGGCGGCCGGGCCGTTGCGGCGGGCGTCGAGGGCGCGGGCCTCGGCGAGGCCGGGACGACCGGCGACGGTCTCCTCGACCTCGGGAAGCAGGAGGTGGGCGTGGACGTCGATCGTCGGAGCGAAGGACGCGATGGCGGTCACGGGAGCTCCTTGAGGAGGGTCATGGTGCGGCCGATCAGCCCGGGCATGTCGGCATCGCGCACGCCGTCCAGCTGCCACTGGCCGATCTGCACGGATGCCTCGACGACCGTGCGCACCCGAGGAATGCGACGGTCGTAGTACGCCTGGAACAGCTTGTCGCCCCAGTCCTTTCCACTGCTGAGCAGCTCGGCGAGGACGAGGGCGTCCTCCAGGGACATGGCCGCACCCTGGGCCATGGTCGGCGGGCAGCAGTGGGCGGCGTCGCCGATCAGCACGACCCGGCCGCGGTGCCAGGAGCCCTCGACCAACAGGCGGTCGAACCAGGTGTAGTTGACCTTGTCCGGGTCGGTGATGTGCGCGGTGATCTCGGGCCAGGCACCGCCGTAGCCCTGTGCCAGGCGGCGCATCTCGTCGGCGTAGGCCGTCGGATCGACGGCGGCGCGATCACGGCACGCCTCGACGAGGTAGGCGTAGATGGTGTTGTCACTGGTGGGGCAGTAGCCGGCGATGTAGGCGGGGCCGCCGTAGGCGAGGTCGGTCCTTGTGACGCTCGTGGGCCGTGGGGCGGCGATGCGCCAGATGGCCATGCCGGTCGGCTCGGGTTTGTCGGTGATATCGATCGCGGCGCGGGTGGCCGAGCCCAGACCGTCGGCGGCGATCACGAGGTCGTAGCGGCCGGTCGTGCCGTCGCTGAGGCGTACGAAGACGCCGTCGGCGTCCTGGTCCAGGATCTCGGCGGTGGTGCCCAGTCGAATGCCGGCGCCGGAGGCGAGGACCGCGTCGATGAGAATCTGCTGCAGCTGAGGGCGCTGCATGCCGAGGGTGGCGGGCAGGTCCTTCCCGCCGGTCTGGATGTCCTCGGCGACGAACAGGACGGTGCCGTCGGGAGCGGTCACCCCCAGCGAGCCGAAGGCGTAACCGGACACTTCCACCTGTTCCCACACGCCCAGTTCGCGCAGGACCCGCAGGGCGTTGCCCTGGAGGGTGATGCCCGAGCCGGTGGTGGCGTTCCAGTCGGGTCGGGCCTCGATCAGGTCCACGTCCATGCCGGCGCGGCGCAGCAGGATCGTGATGGCGTTTCCTGACGCGCCCCCGCCGATGACCAGGACGGTGGGTGTCTCCCGGGCCGGGGGTCGGGGAAGGGTTGGGCTGTCAGCCATGTCGGGGGATACCTCCCGGGTCGGGCCGCGCGGCTTCGGGCGGCAGGGGTGCGGCTTGCCCGCCGGGGAGTGCGGGCCAGGGGTGGGGACGGGGATGCGGGCCGGATACGCCGTTTGCTGTCCGGGGAAGGGCACATCCGGAGACTGCTGGGGTTACCTGACGGCGATGCGGAAGGGGCTACTTGACGGCGATCGGGTTCACGGGGGAGCCGACCGCTCCGGTGATGGGGAGAGGAGCGGCGGTCAGCCAGAACTCGTGGACACCGTCGTCGGCGCAGTCGTCGGCGAGAGCGTCGAGATCCCACATCTCGCCGATGAGCAGGCCGATGTTGGGGATGGCGACCTGGTGCAGCGGCTGGAAGGCGTTGTCGAACTCGTTGGGCCGCACTTCGAAGCCCCAGGTGTCGGTGGCGATGGCGGCGATCTCGGTGGAGTGCAGCCAGTCGGCGGTGGTGAACGACAGCCCGGGGGCGGGTCCGCCCGCGTACTCGCCCCAGCCTTCCCGTCGGGCGCGGGTGAGCCGCCCGGTGCGGACGAGCACGATGTCACCGCGGCCGACACGCACGCCGTGGGCTTCCGCGGTCGCGGTCAGGTGTTCCTCGGTGATCGCGAAGCCGTCGGCCAACTCGCCGTCGGTTCCGATGACTTGACCCACGTCCAGCAGGACCCCTCGACCGGCGACGTGCGGAGCCATGTGCTCGATGCCGGTGACGAGGTCGCCGTCGGAGGTGACCACCTTTTCGGCCGCCCGGCCGTTCCACGCCTTGCCGTGGTCGAAGATGTGCCCGAGCCCGTCCCACTGCGTGGAGCACTGCAACGGCATCGCGATCACGTCGTCGGCGCCACCTATACCGTGGGGGAAGCCCTGGTTGCCGAGGGCGGCGTCGGTCCCGGTGTCCAGCATGGTGTGCACCGGGTTGGTGCGCCGGCGCCAGCCCTTCTGCGGGCCGTCCATGTCGAAGGCCTGCGAGAGCGAGAAGCTGACGCCCCGGCGGATCAGTGCGGCCGCCTCGCGGCGCTTGGCCTCGTCGAGGAAGTTGAGGGTGCCCAGCACGTCGTCCTCGCCCCAACGACCCCAGTTCGAGTACGCCTTGGCGGCCTCGGCGATCGCGCCCTCCGGGTCGCGCCGGTCCAGGTTCATGCCAGCACCTCCGCCACACAACGGGTGCGCTGCGCGCCCAGGCCGGTGATGGACCCCTCCATGACGTCACCGTCGCGCAACAGGCGTCCCCAGTGGATGCCATTGCCGGCCGGGCTGCCGGTCAACACCAGGTCGCCGGGAAGGAGTTGAGCGCTCTGGGAGGCGTACGACACCAGCCGTGCCACGCCGAAGAGCATGTCCTTGGTGGACTCGTCCTGCATGGTCTCGCCGTTCAGCTTGAGGGTGACGCGCAGGTCGCCGGGGTCCGCGACCGACTCGGCAGGGACGAGCCACGGGCCGAGCGGGGTGAAGCCGGGGGCGTTCTTGCTGCGCAGCCAGTCGGTGCCGATGGCCTTCATGTCACGGCGGAAGACGGTGGCGCGGTCGGTGAGGTCGTTGGCGATCGTGTACCCGGCGACGTACGCGAGGGCTTCCTCGACCGACACCCGGTGCGCGGGCTTGGCGATGACGGCCGCCAACTCCAGTTCCCAGTCCGGCTGTTGGGCCCAGGAGGGCAGGACGACATCGTCGTACGGGCCCGTGATCGCGCTCGGCAGGCCGATGAACACGTACGGCAGGTCCTCGGCGGCCCGGCGGTCCATGACCGCGGCGATCTCCGCGCGCGCCTCCTCGACCGTGCGCGGGTCGTCGGGGGAGCGGTGGGCGACCTCCAGGTCGATCACGTGCTGCCGATAGTTGGCGCCGGACTGGAAGATCTGGCGGGGCTCGATCGGGGCGTGCACCCGCAGGTCCTCCAGGGGGCGCCAGCCGAGGGTGTCGTCGTCCGCGAGGGAGCGCAGGACGGGGAGGGTCTCCTCCCATCGCTCCACGACGGCGCGCAGGTCGGCCGGTGCCCAGTTCAGGGTGCTGCTCAGGTCGAGTACACGGCCCTCAGCCAGAAGGCCGGGAAACGGATCACCGTCCTGAGCGGAGAACGTGCCGAGCGCGAACGGGCCGGCAGGTTGCGCGAGCGTTGCCATCAGATTTCCTCCTGCTGGGTTGCGGTCTACTGTGGCCTCGATCGACTAATCACGGAAATAGATCCTGTGGATGCAGTGAATCCATGGCGTGGATGGTTCCTGCTCGAATAGGTCTCGCATTGGTGGTGCCTGGTGAACCTGTCCCGACTCGACCTCAACCTGGTCCTCGCGCTGCGTGCGCTGCTGGAGGAGCGCAACGTCACCCGGGCCGGCGAGCGCGTCGGGCTCAGCCAGCCCGCGATGAGCGCCGCGCTGTCCCGACTGCGCCGCCATTTCGACGACGAACTGCTCGCCCGCACCGGCAACAGCTACGAACTGACACCACTCGGGGTTGCCCTGCGGGATCGCAGCGCGACCGCGTGCGACCTGCTGGAACGGGTCTTCGCCAGTCAGGCCGACTTCGATCCCGCCGCGGAGAGCCGCGAGTTCACCCTGCTCGCCTCCGACTATGGCGCCGCCGTGTTCGGGTCCGCGCTCGCCCGTGCCCTGCACCGGGAGGCGCCCGGCATCCGGCTCGCGTTCCAGCACTCGACGCCGGCGGCGGTGGAGAACACCGCCACGATGCTGAGCACCGTCGACGGGCTGCTGCTGCCGCACGGCATCATCGACGGCTTCCCCGCCGTCGACCTCCACCAGGACCGCTGGCTGTGCATGGTCGCTGACGACAACCCCGATGTCGGCCACGAACTCACCCTCGACCAGCTGGCCCGCCTGCCCTGGGCCGTCTACCAGCGCCCCTACGACGCCCCGGCCGCTCGCCAGCTCAGCATGATCGGCATCAGCCCCCGGGTGGAGGTCTCGGTGCAGACCTTCCAACTGCTGCCCCACATGGTCGAGGGCACCCGCAGGGTCGCGATGATCCAGGAGCGTCTGGCGCGCAGGGCGGTCCGCTCGGCCGCGGTACGGGTCCTGCCCTGCCCGTTCGAGGCGGTGCCGGTGCAGGAGGCGATGTGGTGGCATCCGGTGCATGCGCAGGATGCGGCGCATATCTGGCTGAGGCGGAAGGCCGCGGAGGTAGGCGCAACGCTCACGGAAGCCCCCTAAGGGGCGTGGGGCTGTATCAATGTGCGGCTCCGCCGCGTGGGCGCGACCAGCCACCGACACGCAGCGGTCGCAGCTGCCACGGACTGTGCATCGGCGGGTGCGACTGTTTCGTGGCTGGTCGCGCAGTTCCCCGCGCCCCTACGTGGGTTGTCCTGCCGTACGCCTATGGGGTGCCCACAGACCCATCGCGACGGCTGCGGCGACCAGCCCGAGCACGCCCACCGCCCCGGCGAGGCTGCCGACCGCCGACTCGCCGGCGAGCAGCACGAGCGGGCAGACGAACTCGCCGCCGAAGAAGGCCGCCAACCACAGTCCCGTGCCGCGTCCGCGGTCCTCGAACGCCAGTCGGGACATGGCGCTGGTGAGGAGGGCGGGCAGCAACATGCCGGTGCCCACGCAGTTGACGACGGCTCCGACGACCAGCAGTGGGGCGTTTCCCGCCAGGAACATCATCCCGAAGCCGACGGCGCAGACCGCGAGAACGGCGGGCAGCATCGGGTCGGGGGAGCGCTTGAGACGGGCGAAGGCGACCGCACCCCCGACGGTGGCGGCACTCGCGATCGCGGTGGCCAGGCCGATCACGCCGGAGTTCTCCACCCCCAGGTCGTCGAGCAGGTACGACATCTCGACCGGGACGGTGTAGAAGACCATCGCCCCGAAGAAGGTGAGGGCGCAGATGCCCGCCAACTGCCGCCAGGGGAAGACGCGTTGGAGTGCGACCCCGGCCGGGGTGTCCTCCGCGGTCGTGCGGGGTGCCGGGTTGGTGAGGACGGTGGCCATCAGCGGCGCGAGCACCAGGCTCACGGCGTAGACCCAGAAGGGCACGCGCCAGCCCGCCGACCCGGCGGCGCCGCCGAGCACGAAGAAGACGGTGGCCGACGCGGAGGCGCACATGGTCTGCAGGGCGAGATACTTCACCCGCCGGCGCCCCGAGTAGTAGTCGCCGATCAGTGTCGTGCAACACGTCATGATCGCGGCCTCGGTGACGCCGACGAGGGCGCGGCTGGCGATGATCGCCCCCAGCGAGTCCAGCCAGAGCGGCGCGGTACCGAACACGGCGTAGAGGAAGGTCGCCACGATCAACAGCCGCTTGCGGCCCAGCCGGTCCACGATCACACCGGCGAACGGGGCCAGGAGAGCCAGTGCCAACGCCGGCACGGTCAGCGCGAGGGGCACCAGGGCTTTGGCGCCGGGGACCGACTCGAAGTGGTCCTGCATCTTCGGCAGCACCGGGGCGATGAGCACCGCGCCCAGGATCGGCAGACAACTCCCTGCCATCAACAAGGTCACGCGCAGCAGATGAGCCGGCCCCGAGACGGGAACGGACGATGAAGCGGCATCGTCGACCGCGGCGGGAGACGGTGACGGAACGGAACCGGGCATGGCGACTCCAGGGACGGTGTACGGGAGCAGGCGTGCCTGACGGCGAGGACGCACGGCACGCTGGGGGACGCCGCACACCGGCGGCTGGTCCGGACAGCGGCGTGCGGGTAGGGACGACTATGGGTCGTCAGGGGTCCGGTCGCCATCCTTCGCGGGATCCGAATCCTCTATCCCGCCTATCCACACCATGGATGAGCTGCCCGTACACCCTGGGCGCAACGAGGGCATGCCGCAGAGCGGTTCCACCGCCTTCGCCGTGGTGGAACCGCCCGGGGTTGGCGTGAGTGAGGGTCAGAAGGCTCCGGGCGTACGGCCGAGGGTGCCTGTGGGGTCGCCGGGGTCGACGCCCTTGACCTGACCGAAGTAGAGCTCGACCTGGGAGCGGAAGCGCTCGACGGCGGCACGGTCGCTCATGAACTTCGCGAAGGCGTCGGGGTCGGTGTTCTTGTACGAGGCCAGAGCCTTGAGGCCGGCGGGCGGGGCGACATCCTTGCGGACGGACCAGGTCCAGGTGGCGATGGCGTTCTTCTGGACGACCTGGGAATCGAGCCAGCTCAGGAAGAGCTTGGCGCCGGCCTTGTGAGGTGCCTTCTTGAAGATGGCTCCACGCTGGGCCCAGGAGTTGAAGCGCTCGGAGTTCGAGAAGACCTGGGCGCCGTTGGGGCGGGCGTCGCCGCCGACGGCGATGGAGGCGAGGTAGTCGCCGCTCGCCACCCCGGCGGCGGAGCCAGGGACCCCGCGGATGAGCTTGGGGTTCTGCTGGACGAGCTTGGCCAGGTAGTTCCATCCGTACTCGTCGACGATCTGCTTGTAGCCGAACAGCACGGCGTCGTCGTCGTTGGGGTAGGTCAGGATCAGTTTGTTCTTGTAGGCGGGCTTGAGCAGGTCCGTGGCCTTGAAGTCGCCCGGCTTCGTGGGGAGTTGCTTGGCGTTGACGAGGTAGGAGAAGGCGCCGTAGAAGACGCCGGTGTAGTAGCCGTCCTTGTCCTTGGCGTTGGTGAAGACCTTGTCCCAGCCGACCGGCTTGTACTTGAGCAGGTCGCCCTGCTTCTTCCAGCGGTCGAAGTCCTGGGTGGTCTGGAGGATCGCGGCGTCGGCGACGAGGTGGCCGGTGGCGAGCTGGTTGTCGATGCGCGCGTCGTGGTACTTGCTCAGGTCGGTGATCAGGTGCAGTTGGACGTCCGGGAACTGCTGGTGGAACGCGGCGGCCAGGCTGTCCCACTGGCCGGGGGCGTCGCCGCCGATGTAGACGGTGACCTTGCCGCCCTCGGCCTTGGCCGTCTTGTAGAGCGCCTGGAGCTGGTCCTGTTCGCTCGCGCTGGTGTGCCGGTGCGTGGTGGTGTCGGCCATGGCGGTCGTGGTGAGGGCGGTCAGGGCGAGCGCGGTGGCGATGGCCGCGCCGATCAGCTTGTTCCTCTGCTGCATGGCGTTGTGGTGCCTTTCCTGTGCAGGCAATCGTTTGACATTTCAAACGTTGCGATGCGGGGCACGCTACGCCGTGCAGTTTGAGATTTCAAACAAGGGTCGATAGGGTGTGATCATGTCCACTGGTCCACGCTGGCTGGATGCCGAGGAGCGGCGAGCCTGGCTCGCGTACGTCGAGTTCTCCACTCATCTGTCCGATCACTTGAACCGCCAGCTGCGACGCGACGCGGGGCTGACGCACGCCGACTACACCCTTCTTGCGCACCTCTCTTCGCTCCCCGACCAGGCTCTGACCATGTCGGAGCTGGCCGAGCGCCTGAAGATCACCCGTAGTCGGCTCACGCACGCCGTGACCCGCCTTCAGCAGGCCGGCTACGTGGACCGCCGCGACGACCCCGCGAACCGGCGCAATCAGCTCGCCGTGCTCACTGACGGAGGACGTCGGCTTCTGGAGCGGGTGGCCCCGGGGCATGTCGAGGCGGTACGGCACGCGATCTTCGACGCGTTGACGCCTGATCAGGTCCGCCAGTTCGCGGAGATCGGCGAAGCGATCAACGCCGCACTTCAACACGTGGACGCGGCTCAGGACGAGGAAGAGACGCTGCCCTGGCGTCGGCGGTAGGAACGGTTGGCCAAGCGGGCTGCCGGTCGACCTCCAGTCGGATCAAGGTGCTCTCGATCAGGGCTGGTTCACACCTGTGGTTCACGAGCGTCCCCGGGGTCAAGGACCGCGAAACCATGACACCCGGCCGAGGTCAGGACGTGTGGAGACCCAGGTCGGCGGCGACCGAGTCGACGCGGACGAAGACCGACACCGGGAACTGTTCGTCGCAGTACTTGTTGCCGGACGACACGATGCCGACCACCTTGCCACCGCTGACGAGCGGTCCGCCGGAGTCGCCCGGGCAGATGCTGTCGGTGGTTCCCGGCCTCGGCATGCCGCACAGCATGGTCGCGGGGTCCGTGTCGGGGTCCGTATAGGGCTGGCAGTCCGCGACGGGGGAGAGGAGCAACGTGGCCTGCTTGAGCCGGGTCGCGGACTCGCCGGGTCCGGTACGCCCCCAGCCGAGCACGGTGGCCTTGCGGCCGTCGGCGACCAGCTTGGCATCCTTGGGGCCCGCCACCGGGATCGTGCGGTAGGGCATCGGCCGGTCCAGGGTGAGGACGGCGGCGTCGTAGGCGTAACCGGGCGCGCCGTAGCGCGAGTCCAGCCGGTAGGACGTCACCTTCCGCACGGTGCCGCCGGTGCTGTCCACCTTGGTGCGGCCACCGATGACCCGCAGCGCGGAGACGTCCCCGGCGCTCTCCACACAGTGGCCGGCGGTGAGCACCTTGGTGGGCGTGACGAGCGTGCCGCCGCAGAACGGGCCGCCGTCGAGTTCGATCTTCATGGCGTACGGTCGGGCGTCGGTCGTGGCCGGACCGCCGCCTTTCACCGCGGAGGCGGGTGTGGCGGCGGCCCAGAGTGCGGCCGCGGTGAGCGTGGCGGTGACGACGGCCGCGGAACGCATCGCGGCGCGCGAGGATCTGACGGCGGAACGGATCGTCATGACGGTTTCCCCCTGAACTGCGTGGTGCGCGGCCGGTCGGCCGTCGCATCCTTTGGTCGGTGGTGAAGGCATGTCGCGGGCATCGGTCGGTTGCTGGGAGCGCCGGTGCGGCTTACGCGGTGACCGAACCGCTCGGCCGAAGTCACCAGTAGTGAACCCGGAGTTCGTAGTCGTCCCCCGGAACCCGGCTTCCGTTGATGCGGACCTCCGTGGATACCCAATGAACTCGGCGGACGCCTCACACGCTGCCATTGATCCGCAAAAGCGGAAACTTCCTTCAGCCACAGCTGAAAAGCCCGGTTCACCGCTGCGGGCGTTCCGTGACGGGACAACTGTCCGGCGCCCGTGGTGATGTCACACGAGCAGCCGGGCGAGAATGGGAACCGTCCCGGGTCGCCAGGTCCCCATGAGGGCTGTGCCGAGTCACTTCCAGCCGAGCCGTCGGCTGTCCCAAGGTCTCTGCAGATCCGTGGGCAACGGAGTTGTTCCCGTTTATCGAGGCCCCGACGGTTCGGCCGGTCGATTCGGCAGAGCCTCGGCATTCTTGGCGGCGGCTGCCGCGACGGTCGCCAGATCGTCACCCGAGAAGCCGGCGCGGCTCAGTACCGCCAGGGATTTGTTCGTCGCCAGCGTGCACAACGCCAGCTCTGCCGCCTCCTGTTCACCGGCCCCCGCCGCCAGGAACGCCTGCTCCAGCCTCCCCCGCAATCCGTCGATCGTGGCGCGGACCATCGCCTGCCCCTCCGCGTCGAGCGCCGGGAGCTGCGTTGCCGACATCGTGAGCAGGCAGCCGTCCGGGACCGTCGGGTCGGCGATGCGATTCAGAGCGACCTGCAAGTAGGCGGCCACCACGGCGCTCGGGCTCGGGTGGGGGCCGGACAGCGCTTGCTCGTACTGCGGTTGGTAGGTCTGCGCGTACCGTTCGAGGCTTTTTCGGAAGAGGGCGCTCTTGTCGCCGAAGGTGCCGTAGAGCGAGCCCCGGCCCAGGCCCGTGCCCTCGGTCAGGCGATCGATCGACGCCTCCGAATACCCCCAGCGCCAGAAGACGTGCATCGCACGTCGTAGCGCCTCGTCCACGTCGAACTGCTTGCGGCCTGCCATGGTCCGTCACTCTACACATCTTGTAACGATCGTTCAAGGATGGGTATGGTCGCCGGCATGACCAACTTGAGTTCGCTGCGACTGCCTGAAGGATTCCTCGACGTCTTCACCAGTCGGCTCGTGGAAGTGAACGGACTGCGGCTGCACGCGGTCACCGGCGGGGACGGCCCGCCGCTGCTCCTGATCGGTGGCTGGCCCCAGACCTGGTACGCCTGGCGGGAGGTGATGCCCGCGCTCGCCCGCCGGCACACCGTCGTCGCCGTCGACTCGCGCGGAGCCGGGCTCTCCGACAAGCCCGACGACGGGTACGACGCCGGCACGCTGGCCAACGATCTGGTCGCGTTGATGACCGAGCTCGGCCACGACCGGTTCGACGTCGTCGGCCACGACATCGGCACGTGGACTTCATACGCCCTCGCCGCCGATCACCCCGAGCGGGTGGGCCGTCTCGCCATCGTCGAAGCGGCGATCCCCGGTCTCACGCCGTCCCCGCCGTTCTTCGGCCCCGCCGCGGCCAACCTGAGGCTCTGGCAGTTCGGCTTCAACCGGCTCACCGACCTCAACGAGGAACTGGTCCGGGGACGCGAACAGCTCTTCTTCGGCTGGCAGTTCGCCACCAAGGCCGCCACCCCGACCTCGATCCCCTCGTACGCCGTCGACGTCTACGTCGACGCCATCACCGCGGATCCGCGCGCGCTGCGGGCGAGCTTCGCGTACTACCGGGCGCTGGACGAGACGATCGCGCAGAACGAGCAGCGCGGCAAGACCCGGCTGACGCTGCCGGTGCTCGCCGTCGGCGGTGCGCTGTGGAGCGGCGAGAGTGCGGCCCAGACGATGCGGCTGGCGTCCGACGACGTCACGGGGGTCGTCCTTGACGACTGCGGCCACTACCCGGCCGAGGAGCAGCCGGCGCGGTTCGTCGAGATTCTGGAGGACTTCCTCGCGGCCAACCGGTAGCTCCGCGGCGAGGCCCACGCCGACGTCTGTGCTCAGTGTGGTCTGTCCGTGATGGCCGACGACTGTCGTGGTGGCCTGCTTCCCGTCACTGGTTGTCGTGCTCTGCGGGGGACATGTTCCGCTCTCCGTCAGCGGGCGATGGAGAGGGCGAAGGGCGCGAATCCGCTGGACCGGATCACGTGCGGGACGAACAGGATCGCGGCCTCGGTGGCGCGAGCGGTCTGGATCCCGCCGAGGTCGGTGATCCACTCATTGCGCCAGCCCAGATCGATGAGCAGTTCGCGGACGATCTGCTTGGCCTGCGGGTCCTCGCCGGAGAGGAAGGCGCTGGGTGCCTGGGTGAGTGTGGCGGGCGCGGTCATCACTGAGAAGAGCATGGTGTTGAGAGTCTTGACGACACGCGTTTCGGGGAGCGACTCCTGGAGTTGCTCGGCGAGGCTCGAGCCGGGGTAGAGCAGGTCGGCGGGGAGTCCGTCCGGTCCGTCGACGGTGGCGTTGGAGACGTCTACGAGGATCTTGTCCCGCAGTTCCTCGCTCAGCGCGGTGAGCCGCTCCAGGGAGCTCTCTCCCGGCGTGGCGTTGATGACGATCCGCGCGGTCCGGGCGGCGTCGGAGGCAGAGCCGGGCGAGCGGTCCGCCACGGTCACCTCGTGCCCGGCTCGGGTGAGAGCTGTGGCCAGGCTGCCGCCAACACGGCCGTTCCCGAGAACTGCGATCTTGCTCATGATGATCTGGTCCTTCGCGTGTTTGCAGGTCGTGGTGTGCGGTCAGCGCGAGAGCGTGGCGACGGCCTCAGCGTGTACGCCGGGTGCGGCGGCCAGGAAGCTCTCGCTCGCCGGCGTCCACGGGCGACCCTCGGCGTCGGAGATCCGTCCGCCCGCCTCGGTGACGAGCAGTGCTCCGGGAAGCAGGTCCGCGCGGGCTCCGGCGAACTGCCAGAAGGCCTCGATCCGGCCGGCGGCCACGTTCAGCAGGTGCAGGGTGGCGGGCACCGAGGTGCGTACCACCAGTGCGTCGAGGAGCATGCCGGTGATCGAGGAGCCGACGCGCCGCACGACCTGCTCGTCCTCGTCGGGCCTGGCCTGGCTGGTGGCCACGATGCTCAGGCCGAGGTGGGCGGTGTCGGAGACGTGCAGGGGCCGGTCGTCGAGGTGGGCGCCGGCGCCGGCGAGCGCGGTGTAGGTCTCGCCGGTCAGGGGCAGGTGGACCGCGGTGAGCACCGGCTGGTTGTCGCGTACGAGGGTGGCGGTTACGGCCCAGTCGGGCAGCGCGTGCAGGTGGTTGACGTTGCCTTCGGCCGGGTCCACGACCCACCATTCGCCAGCTGGCAGGGCCCCGCCCGCAAGCTCGTCCTCCACCCAGCGGGCCTGCGGGCGCAGTTGGGAGAGACGGGGACGCAGGACATCGAGGGCAGCGTCGTCGTTGGCGGCGAGCGCGCGCATCAGCTCTTCACGGGTCTGGTAGCGGACCACGTCACCGAAACGCTCCTGCAGCACCGAACCCGCCGCACGTACGGCAATGACCGTGTGCGCGAGCAGGTCGGCGTCGGAGGTGGCGACGTCAGTGGTCTGAAGCGTTTCGGACATGGTGAAACTCCCGTGTGAGCAGGGGTGATGAGGTCGGTCGGGCCGAGTTGCGCGTTCCGTCTCGCGCTCTCGCCTCGAAGGTATGCACCCCCGTCATTAACTTCAACTGCATGTCAGGCACGCCTAGGATTACTCCCATGCAATTGGATTTGAACCTCCTCGCCGCGCTCGACGCGCTGCTGGAAGAGGGCAGCGTGGCCGGGGCAGCCGCGCGCCTGCACGTCACCGCCCCCGCGATGAGTCGGAGCCTGGGCCGGATCCGGCGCACGACGGGGGATCAGATCCTGGTACGCACAGGACGCACGATGACTCCGACGCCGTACGCGATCGCCGTCCGGGAGCAGGTGCACGAGCTGCTCCAGCAGGTCCAGGGCGTGCTGGCGCCGAGCCGCGAACTCGACCTCACGACGCTGGAGCGCACCTTCACACTCCGCTGGCACGATTCCCTCGTCGCCCTCAGCGGCCCGGCACTGCTCGCGGCCGTGCGCGGACAGGCACCCGGCGTGCGACTGCGCTTCATCGCGGAATCGAGTACCGACACCCCCGAACTGCGTCGCGGCGAGGTCGACTTGGAGGCGAACGCCAACCGCCCGACCGCACCGGACATCCGCGCCGAGAACGTGGGCGAGACCCGGC
This sequence comes from Streptomyces sp. NPDC001002, assembly GCF_053599215.1. Classification (NCBI taxonomy): domain Bacteria; kingdom Bacillati; phylum Actinomycetota; class Actinomycetes; order Kitasatosporales; family Streptomycetaceae; genus Streptomyces; species Streptomyces sp. NPDC001002. The sequence goes on from NZ_JBSFLV010000017.1 coordinate 17,022, forward strand.
TCGTCATCGCCGTGAGGCAGGGGCACCCCCTCACCCGAGTCAAGGCCGTCACCGCCGAGCGGTACGCCGCGGCCGAGCACATCAACATCTCGCGACGCGGAAGCCTCAGCAACGCCCTAGACGACGCCCTCGCGCGACTCACCCTCACCCGTCGCGTGGTGGCGACCGCTCCGACGGAGGCGGCCGCGCTGGAATTCGCACGCCGCTCGGATCTCCTGATCACCGCCCCCGAAGCCACCACACGTTCCGCGGCGGCGGACCGCGGCCTGGTTCTGCTCCCCCTGCCGCTCGAACTTCCGTCGGCCCCGATATACCTGTCGTGGCATCAGCGCTACGACACGGACCACGCGCACACCTGGCTGCGCGGGCTGGCACGGACAGCGCTGACCATGAGCGGAGCGTCGTAGCCGGCGAACATGACAGGCCTGGCCCGCCGGCACGAGAGGCCCTCGCAGCCGGCCCGGTTGCTCGCGGTCATCCGGCGCCCGGTTGCCAACCGGTCGACTCTGACCGGTTTGATGCGTCCGGGGAGGCCACAACGACCTGTTCCAGTGCTGGGCCGATAGTCTGCGCCGGTCCCGCGGGTATCCGCGGTCAGTGCCGCCCGCCCAGGATGATTTTCCAGACGCGTGTCGCCACCTGCAGATTGAGCCGGGTGTCCACATCCGTCAGGTCGCGGTCGGTGATCTCACGGATGCGCTGCAGCCGGTAGCGCAGGGTGCTGCGGTGGACCGTCAGCGCGGCGGCCGCGTCGTCGTAGTTGCCTCCGCAGTCGAAGTAGCGCGAGAGCGTCTCCACCAACTCCGCGTCGTGCCCCGCGTCGTAGTCGATCAGCCGGCCGAGCCACTCCCGCACGAAGCCTTCGAGCTCCCGGAGTGAGTTGCCGGGCCCCAGGATCCGGTACAGCCCGAGTTCGTCGAAGAAGGTGGTTCCGCTGCGCTGGCGGGAGTTCTGCCGCACCTCCAGGGCCCGCAGTGCTTCCTGATAGCAGCGGGGGACGGCGTCCGGGGAGTCGCAGGGGGTGCTCACCCCGATCGCTCCGTCGGGCGTCCCCAGCTCATGGGCCAGGGCCGCGTGCACGGCATCGTCGTTCGGCCTTGCTTCGGTCAGCAGGACCACCCGGTCACCGCGACGGGTGATCAGCGGACGGGTCGCCGTGGCGGCCGCGTTCTGCTCGACGGCACGGGCGAAGGAGTCGTCCGGGGCGTCGCCCGGCCACAGCACCACGACCACGTAATGGGTACGTCGCAGGTCGTGGCCGACGGCTTCGGCCCGGGCGTAGGCACTCGTCTCGTCCGTGCCCTCCAACAAGTCGTCGATCAGCTGGCGGCGCAGCCGCACTCCGACCTCGGTGAGTTCGCGCGTATGCATGAGCTCCTGGGCGAGCAACTGCTGGGCGTGATCCAAGGCGAACACGGTGTGCTCGTCGGCCGTCGCCTCGGGGTCCTCGACGGCGAGTACGCCGAGGAGTTCGCCGCGCGGCCGGGCCAGGGCGATCAGCCGGTCCTTGACCTTGACCGGGCCCGCCTCGTGCGCGATCTGCCGCAGCATCTCGTCCTGGTGGGTCGAGGACCGTACCGGATAGGGGTCGGGCCGGTCGGGACCGGCCCAGGACCTCAGGTTGCCGAAGCGGTCCTCGATGAGTGCCGACAGCCCGGTGAGCTCGTACAGCGCTTGGGTGATGGCGTCCTCGCCGCCACCCCGGGCGGCGACACGGGCGAGCGTCTCGTGCACGGTCTCCTGCAGATGCAGCTCGGAGCGCATCGTGTCCAACTGCCGCAGCGCGGTGTCCCGTTCGGTGCGGAGTCGACTCGGTTCGCCGGCGTTGTCATGGTGCGCGGGGCGCGTGGCCGCCATCGACAGAGCCGCCGATGTGAGCCCCACGAGGGTCGAGAGGAGGAAGTGTCCCTGCTCATCGGGCTCGGACGCGGAGGAGACCACGATGTAGCCGAGCAGGCGGCCGGCCCCGCGCAGGCCGAACGCCCAGGTCCAGGACGACTCTGGAAGGGATACGGAGCCGTCGGCCGCGCCCAGCTCCTTCATCCGTGCGTCAGCGACCGTTGTCGCTCCGCCATCGGGGCCGGGGACGCGGGACAGACCGTCGCCCGTCGCGAGGTATCCGGCCTCGGCGCGGTAGGGGCCGAGGGCGCTGACATGCCGCATGGCCAACCGCAGGATCTCACTCTGCTCCGCGCAGGTGAACAGGGTGTGGGACAGCACCAGCAGCCCGTGTGGGTCCAGCGCCGCGAGCGGACGGGGGTCGTGCCGTTCGGTGCCCGCGGTGTTGCTCGGGTGGTGGGTCACTTCCATGGCGGAGACGTGGGAGGACAGCCTCCGTGTCGGGTGGCGGTCCATTGATCACTCCGTTCTCCTCCGGACATCGGAGGCGATCGAGCGAATCGTGGGATCCGTGTCTGGGCGAACCCCGAGTACCCAGCCTAGGCGCGGACATCGAACTTGTCCGAATTTGGGCCTTGTTCTCGTGGACCGACCGGCTGCGTCATTTTCCGGCCTGCCGGGGTCAGGCGGAGCGCGCTGCCCACTTGCCACTGTGGGCTTGTCAGGGATCGTCGGGCGCACCGGTGAAAGCCGCGTCGAACGGCGGGACCGGTACCAGCACACGCGGCGCGGCTTTCGAGAGCAGCCGCCCGCGGAGCGGTCCCGCGGTCACCTGAGCCAGTGCGGAAGATCAGGCGCGACTCCGAGGGCGAAGGGGGGCGCCCGTCCCGGAAGGAGTTCCTCATGGCCAAGGCAGTAGGCATCGACCTGGGTACCACGAACTCGGTGATCGCCGTCTGGGAGGGCGGCGAGTCGACGGTCGTACCCAACAGCGAGGGCAACCGTACGACGCCGTCCGTGGTGGCCTTCACCGACACCGGCGAGCGCCTGGTGGGCCAGCTGGCCCGCCGCCAGGCGATCCTCAACCCCAAGGGCACCATCTACTCGGCCAAGCGGTTCATCGGCCGACACTTCGACGAGATCTCCGAAGAGGCCAAGGCCGTCACGTACGACGTGGTCGAGGGAGACGGCGGCGCCGCCCGCTTCAAGGTGCGCGACAAGCTCTACGCGCCCGAGGAGATCAGCGCGCAGGTGCTGCGCAAGCTCGCCGACGACGCCTCCAAGCAACTGGGCGAGCGGGTCACGGAGGCGGTCATCACGGTGCCCGCCTACTTCAACGACGCCCAGCGCACCGCCACCAAGGACGCCGGACGGATCGCCGGTCTGGAAGTGCTGCGGATCATCAACGAGCCGACCGCGGCCGCTCTCGCCTACGGCATGGACAAGAAGCAGCACGAGACCGTGCTCGTCTTCGACCTGGGCGGCGGCACCTTCGACGTCAGCGTCCTCGACGTCGGCGACGGCGTGGTGGAGGTGCGATCCACGGCGGGAGACACCCATCTGGGCGGCGACGACTTCGACCGCCGGCTGGTCGACCAGCTCGCCGACGGCTTCCAGAAGGAGAACGGCATCGACCTGCGCAAGGACCCGCAGGCGCTGCAACGTCTGTTCGAGGCCTCCGAGAAGGCCAAGACGGAGCTCAGCTCAGTGACCCAGACGCAGGTCAGCCTGCCGTTCATCACCGCCGACGCCTCCGGGCCCAAGCATCTGACCACGACGATCATGCGGTCCACGTTCGAGCAGATCACCGGCGACCTGGTGGAGCGCTGCCTGGGCCCGGTGCGGCAGGCCATGGACGACGCCAAGGTCAGCGACAACGACATCGACGAGGTCATCCTCGTCGGCGGCTCCACCCGCATTCCCGCGGTCCAGGCCCTGGTGCGGAGGCTGACCGGCGGCAAGGACCCCAACATGAGCGTCAACCCCGACGAGGTCGTGGCGATGGGCGCCGCGATCCAGGCCGGGGTCCTCAAGGGCGAGGTCAAGGACGTCCTGCTGCTCGACGTCACCCCGTTGTCGCTGGGCGTGGAGACCCGCGGTGGCGTGATGACGAAGATCATCGAGCGGAACACCACCATCCCGGTGCGCCGCACCGAGACTTTCTCCACCGCCGAGGACAACCAGCCCGCCGTCGATGTCGTCGTCCTGCAGGGGGAGCGGGAGAGGGCCGCCGACAACCGGGTTCTGGGCCGCTTCCAGCTCACCGACATCCGCCCAGCGCCGCGCGGCGAGGCGCAGGTCGAGGTCACCTTCGACGTCGACGCCAACGGCATCCTCAACGTCACCGCGCGCGACAAGGACACCGGCAAGGAGCAGAGCATCACCATCAGCGAGAGCTCCAACCTCGACCGTGGCGAGGTCGAACGGATGGTCCGGGAGGCCGACAGCAACCGCGACCAGGACCAGGCCCTGCGCGAGGCGGTCGACGCCCGCAACGAACTGGACGCCATCGCCTACCAGGTCGAGAAGCGCCTCGGTGAGCTCGGCGACGCCGCGCCCGCACATGAGAAGGCCCGCGCCGAGATGCTGGTGACCGAGGCCCGTGAGGCGGTCAAGGACGAGGCCGGGGCGGACAAGGTCCGGCCGCTGACATCCGAACTGCAGCAGGTCTTCGCGGGGCTCGCGGCCCACCAGGCGGGAGCCGCCGCGGGCGGTCCGGCGGGCGCCGGCTCACCGGACGGATCCGGTGCCGGCGGTGCCGCGCCGGGCGGCGGGGACGACGACGTGATCGACGCCGAGTTCGACAAGGGCTGAGGTGCCGGCCATGCCCATCCCACCCCGGGGCTCAGAGCCCCACTCGCCGCCGGAAGGCGCCGTACAGCCGCCGCGCGGGGACCTTGAGCAGCCCGGACCGCCGACCGAGGAGGCCGAACCGGGGCCCGACGCAGCAACCGGTGCCGCCGCACCTGACGACACACACGCCGTCGCGTTGCGAGAGGCCGAGGACCGCTGGCGCCGCGCCCTGGCCGACCTCGACAACCTGCGCAAACGCCATGTCAGGGAGCTGGCGCGGGAGGGCGCGGCCGAACGCGCCCGTACGGCTGCGGCCTTCCTGCCCGTCATCGACAACCTGGAACTCGCCCTGAGCCACGCGGCCGCCGACCCCGGTGCGATCGTCGAAGGCGTCCGCGCTGTGCGTGACCAGGCCGTGAACGTCCTGGAGCGGCTGGGCTACCCGCGCCACGCGGAGATCGGCGCGCCGTTCGACCCGGCCCTGCACGAGGTGGTCGGCGTGGTCCAGGATCCCGACGCGGAGCCGAACACCGTGGTCCAGGTGCTGCGACCCGGCTACGGCGAGGCCGAGCGGCAGCTGCGGCCCGCCGCCGTCACCGTCGCCAAGCGGGAGTGAGCGGCCATGGCACGCGACTTCTACGAGGTGCTCGGTGTCTCGCGCACCGCCGACCGGGACGAGATCCAGCGGGCCTATCGCACCCTGGCCCGCAAACACCACCCCGACGTCAACAAGGACCCCCAGGCGGAGGAGCGGTTCAAGGAGATCAACGAGGCCTTCAGCGTCCTGTCCGATCCGGAGCAGCGAGCCCGCTACGACCGCTTCGGCGAGGACTTCCGGCAGGTCCCGGAGGACTGGGAGGAGCGGGTCGCCGCCGGCGCGGGAGCCGGCAGCGGCTCCCGTCGGACCACCGGCGGCGGTCCCCGGGTGCGGTACTCCACGGCAGGTTTCGATGGCGAGGGGGTCGACGTCGAGGATCTGTTCGGCTCGCTGTTCGGCGGTGCCGGGCGGATGCGCGTGCCCGGCGCCGACCAGGAGGCCGAACTGCCGCTCACCGTCGAGGAGGCCTATCGGGGCGGCCGCCGTACGGTCACCCTCGCCGGGCCCAACGGGCAGCGGCGGTACCAGGTCGACGTGCCGCCCGGCACCATCGACGGGCAGCGCATCCGGCTGGCCGGGGAGGGCGGGCGCGGGAGCGGCGACGACGCTCCCGCCGGGGACCTGTACCTGCGGGTGCGGATCCAGCCCCACCCCGAGTTCCGCCTCGACGGCCGGGACGTCCACGTGCGGCTTCCGGTCACCCCGTGGGAGGCGGCGCTGGGAGCGACCGTGCCGGTGCGCACACCGAGCGGTGACACGGCGAAGGTGACCGTGCCCGCCGGGTCCTCCAGCGGACGGCGCCTGCGACTGCGCGGCGAGGGCATGCCGGGGCCGCGCGGCGCGAACGGAGACCTGTACGCGGAGCTGCGGATCATGGTGCCGCCCCGGCTGAGCGACCGGGAGCGGGAGCTGCTGGAGGAACTTGCCGCCGTCTCCTCGTTCGACCCCAGGAGGACGTGATGACCGACCGACCTGCCGAGGCCCACCCGTCCCACACACGCACGACCGAGGTGGGCGCGCGGTACGCGATCGTGCCCGTGCCCGTGCTCTCCCTGGAGACCGCGGCCCGCCGCTCGGGCCTCCATCCCGACCTGATCCGTCGGTTCGTCGCCCTCGGACTGGTGGACGCCGGCCATGACGCCTCCGGGCGGCTGGTGTTCAGCCCCGCGGCCCCGGCCGCGCTGGCCCGCGTCCAACGTCTGCGCACCGGGCTGTGCCTGAACTACGCATCCCTCGGTCTGGTGCTCGATCTGCTCGACCGCATCAGCTTGCTCGAATCCGCGCTGCGGCGTGCAGGCATGAGGAGTGATCTACCACCATGGACATGAACCGCCTGACCCAGAAGTCACAGGAAGCCCTCCAGGAGGCCCAGAGCGCCGCTGGCCGCCTGGGCCACACCGAGGTCGACGGCGAACACCTGCTGCTCGCTCTCCTCGACCAGGAGGAGGGCCTCATCCCACGGCTGCTGCAGCAGGCGGGCACCGAACCCAAGGAGCTGCGCGCGGCCGTACGCGAGGAGCTCTCGCGCCGGCCCAAGGTGACCGGCCCGGGCGCGGCGCCGGGCCAGGTCTTCGTCACCCAACGCCTGGCCCGGCTGCTGGACGCGGCGGAGCGGGAGGCCAAACGCCTCAAGGACGAGTACGTGTCCGTGGAACACCTGCTGCTGGCGCTGACCGCGGAGGGCTCGGCGACCGCCGCCGGGCGCCTGCTGAAGGAGCACGGCGTGACCCAGGACTCCTTCCTCGGCGCGCTCACCCAGGTCCGCGGCAACCAGCGCGTGACCTCCGCCAACCCCGAGGTGGCCTACGAGGCCCTGGAGAAGTACGGCCGCGACCTGGTCCTTGAAGCCCGGTCCGGGCGGCTGGACCCGGTCATCGGCCGGGACGCCGAGATCCGCCGCGTCACCCAGATCCTCAGCCGCAAGACCAAGAACAACCCCGTCCTGATCGGCGACCCCGGCGTCGGCAAGACCGCCATCGTCGAGGGCCTCGCCCAGCGCATCGTCCGCGGCGACGTGCCCGAAGGACTCCGCGACAAGATCGTGTTCGCCCTCGACATGGGCTCACTGGTCGCTGGCGCCAAGTACCGCGGCGAGTTCGAGGAACGCCTCAAGGCCGTACTGTCCGAGGTGAAGGCGGCCCAGGGGCGCATCCTGCTCTTCGTCGACGAACTGCACACCGTCGTCGGCGCGGGCGCCGCCGAAGGGGCCATGGACGCGGGCAACATGCTCAAGCCCATGCTCGCCCGCGGCGAACTCCACATGATCGGCGCCACCACCCTCGACGAGTACCGGAAGCACATTGAGAAGGACGCCGCCCTCGAACGCCGCTTCCAGCAGGTCGTGGTCGACGAACCCAGCGTGGAGGACACCGTCTCCATCCTGCGCGGACTGCGTGAACGCCTCGAGGTCTTCCACGGTGTCAAGATCCAGGACACCTCGCTGGTCGCGGCGGCGACGCTCTCCCACCGCTACATCACCGACCGTTTCCTGCCCGACAAGGCCATCGACCTCGTCGACGAGGCGTGCGCCCGGCTGCGCACGGAGATCGACTCCATGCCCGCCGAACTCGACGAGATCACCCGCCGGGTGACCCGCCTGGAGATCGAGGACGCGGCCCTGTCCAAGGAGACCGACCCCGCCAGCAGGACCCGCCTGGAGGAACTGCGCAGGGAACTGGCCGACCTGCGCGGCGAGGCCGACGCCAAACACGCCCAGTGGGAGGCCGAACGGCAGGCGATCCGCCGCGTACAGGAACTGCGCCAGGAACTGGAGCAGGTCCGCCACGAGGCGGAGGAGGCCGAACGCGCCTACGACCTCAACCGCGCCGCCGAACTCCGCTACGGCCGCCTCCAGGACCTGGAACGCCGACTCGCCGCGGAGGAGGAGCAACTGGCGGCCAAACAAGGGCAGAACCGGCTGCTGCGCGAGGTCGTCACCGAGGAGGAGATCGCCGAGATCGTCGCCGCCTGGACCGGCATCCCGGTATCCCGCCTCCAGGAGGGGGAACGCGAGAAACTGCTGCGTCTCGACGACATCCTGCGCGAGCGCGTCATCGGCCAGGACGAGGCCGTCAAGCTCGTCACCGACGCCATCATCCGCGCCCGCTCCGGCATCCGCGACCCTCGCCGCCCCATAGGCTCGTTCATCTTCCTCGGCCCCACCGGCGTCGGGAAGACTGAACTGGCCAAGACCCTCGCCCGGACCCTGTTCGACTCCGAGGAGAACATGGTCCGCCTCGACATGAGCGAGTACCAGGAGCGGCACACCGTCAGCCGGTTGATGGGCGCACCCCCCGGATACGTCGGCTACGAGGAAGGCGGCCAACTCACCGAGGCCGTACGCCGCAAGCCGTACTCCGTCGTGTTGTTCGACGAGGTCGAGAAGGCGCACACCGATGTCTTCAACACCCTGCTGCAGATCCTCGACGACGGCCGCATCACCGATGCCCAGGGCCGCACGGTCGACTTCCGCAACACCGTGATCATCATGACGTCCAACATCGGCTCCGAGCACCTCCTCGACGGCGCCACCGCCGAGGGCGACATCAAGCCCGACGCCCGCGCCCTGGTGATGGGCGAACTGCGCGGGCACTTCCGCCCGGAGTTCCTCAACCGGGTCGACGACATCGTGCTGTTCAAGCCGCTCGGTGAGCGGCAGATCGAGCGGATCGTGGAGCTGCAGTTCGACGAGCTGCGGCAGCGGCTCGCCGAGCGCCGCATCACCGTCGAACTCACCGATGCCGCCAGGGAGTTGATCGCCCACCAGGGCTACGACCCGGTGTACGGGGCCCGGCCGCTGCGGCGTTACATCTCCCACGAGGTCGAGACCCTGGTCGGACGCGCCCTGCTGCGCGGCGACGTCCAGGACGGCGCGACCGTGCGCGTCGACGCCGAACACGGCGAACTGGTGGTCACCTACGAGCAGCCCGAGGACGTGAAGGGAGCGAGTGCGGCATGAGTACCGTGCAAGCCACCAACGTCACCTGTCCGCACTGCGGGCGCACCAACCGGGTGCCCGTGGCCGCCGAGGGCCGGCCCAGGTGCGGCAACTGCAAGCAGCCGCTGCCGTGGATGGCCGACGCGGGCGACGACGACTTCACCGAGGTCGTCGAGCAGGTCACCGTGCCCGTCGTCGTCGACCTGTGGGCCACCTGGTGCGGCCCCTGCCGCATGGTGAGCCCCGCGCTGGAGAAGGTCGCCACCGATCTCGCGGGAACGATCAAACTGGTCAAGGTCGACATCGACAAGAACCCGCTGCTGGCGCGGCGGTTCGAGGTGCAGGCGGTACCGACGCTGCTCGTCCTCGACAAGGGGAGGACCATCGCCCGGCAGGCGGGGGCGGCGCCCGCTCCCGCTCTGCGTCGGTGGGTCGAACAGTCGATCGCGGCCCGGGAGGAGTGATCCGGATGACCCTGCACGCAGACCCCCACCTCGCGCTTGTCCGGCCGGTCCAGCCGCTGACCCCGGAAGGGTGTCAGGAGTGTCTGGTACTCGGCTCCTCGTGGGTTCACCTCAGGCTCTGCCTGACCTGCGGCCACGTCGGCTGCTGCGACTCCTCGCCGAACCGGCACGCTCGCCGTCACGCCGCCGCCCACGGCCATCCGATCGTGACGTCGCTGGAACCCGGCGAGGACTGGCGGTGGTGCTACGCGCACGAGGCGTTCGTGTGATGCCCGGCGACCGGACGCGGACGGGCCAAGCGCCCGTGCCGGAGGAGGCCGAGGAGAGCGTCCCCTTCGAGACTCCCGACATCTACGGCGCCTATCCCCGCCTGCCGGACGACACGATGGCCCGCCTGGCCCAGCACGGCCGCACGCGCCCGGTCGACGCCGGTGACGTGCTGATCCGGGAGGGCGAGCGGTGCGAGACGTTCTACGTCGTCCTTGGCGGCTCGGTCGCCATCGTCGAGGGCTACGGCACGCCCGGTGAACGCCTGCTGCGTGTGCACGGCCCTGGACGCTTCATCGGCGAACTCGGCCTCCTGAACGGACAGGTGGCCTTCTACACCGCCGTGGTCAGGGACCCCGGCGAGATCCTCGCCCTGTCCATGGACCAGCTGCGTGACCTGGTGACCCGGGACTCCCTCCTCGGTGATGTGGTGCTGCGCGCCTGCCTGGGCCGCCGTGCCCTGCTCGTCGGGCAGGGCGCAGGCTTCCGCATCATCGGCTCGCGCTATTCGCCCGACACCCGGCGGCTGCGCGAATTCGCCGCCCGCAACCGGCTGCCGCACCGCTGGATCGATCTGGAGACGGACGAGGAGGCCGAGGCGCTGCTGCGCCGCTTCGGGGTCGGTCCGGAGCAGACGCCGCTGGTGATCTGGCGGGACACGACCCTGCTGCGCAATCCGAGCAACGCCGAACTGGCCCGGTTCATCGGCCTGCCGCCCCTGCCGTCGGGCAACGGCCGCGGCGATCTCCTGATCGTCGGCTCCGGTCCGGCCGGTCTCTCCGCCGCGGTGAACGCCGCCTCGGAGGGCCTCGGCACGACCGTGGCCGAGGCGATGGCCACCGGCGGCCAGGCCGGTACGTCCTCCCGCATCGAGAACTGCTTCGGCTTCCCCTCCGGCATCTCCGGCGCCGAACTCACCGAACGCGGGGTGCTCCAGGCGGACAAGTTCGGCGCTCGCATCAGTGTCCCGGCGGAGGCGGCCCGGCTCGAACGGCGGGACGGCCACTACGCCGTCGGGTTCGCCGACGGCAGCGAGATCACCGCCCGCACCGTCGTCCTGGCCACCGGCGCCCGCTACCGCCGCCTCCAGGTGCCCGGCATCCAGCCGTTGGAGGGCACGAGCGTCCACTACTCGGCGACCGTCTACGAGGCCCAGCAGTGCCGTACCGACCCGGTGGCGGTGGTCGGCGGCGGCAACTCCGCGGGCCAGGCCGTGCTCTTCCTGGCTGCGTACGCACCGCAGGTGTATCTGCTCGTCCGTGGGCCGAGCCTCGAAGCCCACATGTCCCGCTACCTCATCGATCAGATAGAGCGCCACCCGCGGGTGCGCGTCCTGCTGCACACCGAGGTGACCGAGGCACTCGGCGACAAGGCTCTGGAGGCGGTCACCGTGGTCGACCACCGTACGGGGGAGCATCGCCACCTTGAGGTGGGGGCCCTGTTCGTCTTCACCGGCGCGGACCCTCACACCGAGTGGCTGTCCGGCGCGCTCGCCCTCGACGCGCGCGGCTATGTGCTCACCGGCGCGGAGGCGCAGGCGTGCTCCGTTCCCGAACTGTGGCAGAGCCAGGGCCGCGACTGCCTGACGTTGGAGACCAGCCTGCCTGGCGTCTTCGCCGCCGGCGACATCCGCAGCGGCTCGGTGAAGCGCGTGGCCTCCGCGGTCGGCGAAGGCGCGATGAGCATCCACTTCGTGCACCGCTACCTGGGTCACACGGCCGCGCCCGGCGGCACCGACACCTCCCCGCACACCCGCCCGAAGGAGTCCGCCTGGCTCGCATGACCCGCGGCGGGCGACGAGACAGGTCCCTGGGCCGGCCACGCAATCCACTGACGGAGTCGGGTCCGGTCGCCGCTCACAGCAGGAGGTCGAAGACGGCTCGGGCCTCGTCCCAGTGCCGAGTCTGGGGGTTCTTCAGGTCGGGGTGGAGGATCTTGAAGCACTGAGCGAGGGCCAGGCTGAGTCCGCCGATGATGTCCGGATAGGCCGCCTCGGTCTCCTCGTCGGGCGTGCGGTCCAGAGCGGGGTGGGTGGCGAGCTGTTCCAGGATCGGCTTGAGTTCCACCTCCTGGTCGATCTTCCGGAAGTGGTGAATGCTCTCCTGCAGGCCTTTCGTGATCGGCAGGTCACAGGTCCGGATGATGTCGCGCCCGTTGGCCTTGGCAGTGGCCTGGGCGACGGTCAGCAGATCGTAGAGCTTGGCGTCCACGAAGTCGCTGTGGCGCTTGAGATCGTTCTTGTCGACGTTCAGTCCCGCGGCCGCGCGGAAGAACCTTTCGAACCTGGCGATGGACATCACGGTCATGACGGCACCCTCCGGCTGCGGGCGTCGGGGTGGTTCCCGGCTCCCTGGCTTCGCAGTCAGCCTTGCCGACGGGAGCGCGCGAACGCATGCCCATGCCGGGCCCAATCGGCCTCCCTGTATTGCCCTGCCAGGCCCAGGCGTGCGACTGCCCGCGTAGTCGGACGGTCGTGCGGGTGAACATCAGCCGGAGGCGGATGACGCAGACCGCCAGCCTCCACCCCCTGAAAAGGCAGGGCAGGACGTAAGGGCAGCCGGCGCGACCCCGCAGGGCGTTCCGGCTAGGCTCACCCCTGTGACGTGGCTGCGGGCCTTCGGCGAGGTCCTGCGATCCGGGCTCACGATCGAGGAGACGCGGCTGGAGCCCCTGCTCGCGCTGCGTACGGCCGTTGGGATGGCGATCGTCATCGGGCCGGTGCTGTGGCTGGCCTCTCCCGAATACGCCGCGTCCGCCGCCCTCGGTGCCTACTCCGCGGGTGGGGCCACCTTCCAGCGCACCTGGCGTCCACGCAAGGTGATCGCGCTCGGCGCGGGCGCGGGTCTGGCGCTCAGCACCTTCGTGGGCTACCTGGCGGCGGGGCGACTCGTGACGTTCCTTCCGCTGCTGGCCGTATGGGCCTTTGCCGCGGGGATGGCGTGGGCCGCCGGATCGACCGCCGGGATCGTCGCAGCGACGACGGTCGGCAGCATGCTGGTGACCGTCACCCTGCCCACGAGCGTCGGGCGAGCCCTGGAACACGCCGGGATCATCGCGCTCGGGGGTGTGGCGCAGGCCGTGTTGATCCTGCTGTTCCCGATCCGACGTTGGGGGGCGCATCGTGACGCGCTCGCCGACGCCCTGGCCGCCGTGGCGGACTACGCCCGCCGGCTGCGGTACGACCCGACCGCTCCGTTCGAACCGGAACCGTTGATGACGGCCCGGGACGCGGCCGCCGTGACGCCGTCACAGGCCCGCACCCGTCCCTCCGTCCTCCACGGCCCCCGGGGACTGGCCGAGCGCATCCGGCCGATCGTCGCCGCGCTCGCCGACCCGGACGTCGGCGCCCCGGAGGAGGGGCCCGGGCGGGACCGCGCGCGGGAGTTGCTCGACACGGCCGCCGACGTCCTGGACGCGGCCGCCCGTTCGATCCGCCGCGGCACTCCCGCCGAGGTGCCGCCCGGGAGCGCGGACGTCCTGCGTGTCGACGAGGAGCACGAGGTGCTGGAGGGGCCTGCCCGGCAGGCCGCGGAGCGGCTCGTGGAACTGCTCGGCGAGGCGTTGGAGATCGCCGGGAGCGGCGGCGCGCGCGGGAGGACGCCCACGCCGCCCGGCCCCGCGGACGCCCAGTTCTTGATGCGCCCGACGATGTTCCGGCTGGTCCCTGTCGTCGTTCGGGCGGTCCGCCGGGAGCTCCGCCCGGACTCGCCCGTGTTCCGGCACGCCGTCCGCCTGGCCGCGGTGGCCACGCTCGGCTGTCTGATCGCCGACCGGCTGCCCCTGGGCCACGGCTACTGGGCACCCATCGCCTCGGTGATGGTGATGCGGCCGGACTTCCACCGGACGTACGCGCGTGCGGTGGCCCGTCTCGCCGGGACCCTGGCGGGGGTCGCGCTCGCCACCGGGATGGTGCGGGCCCTGGGACCGGACGCCCATGTGTTCGGCGCGCTGGCGGTGGTCTCCGCTGGCCTGTCGTACACGCTGATCCGTACCGGCTATGCCTACTCCCAGTGCTTCACTGCCGCGTACGTCGTCTTCCTGCTCGGCATGGGCGGCCAGGCATGGGAGCAGACGGTCCCGGAGCGGGTGGTGCTCACTCTGCTCGGCGGGGCCCTGGCAATGCTGGCGTACGTGCTGTTCCCCGCGTGGGAGACGCCCAGGCTGGCGGGCCGGCTCGCGGACTGGCTCGCCGCCAACGGCCGCTACGCGGCCGCCGTGCTCCGCGGCTACGCCGAACCGACCCCGGAACACCGCGCCGACGTGCGCAGGGCGCTGCTGGCGAGCAGGGAGGCACGTGCTGCCTGGCAGGAGGCGTACGACCGGGCGACGCGGGAACCGGTCCGCCCCAGGGGTCTGACGTCGCGCGAGGCGGAGGAGGCGCAGGAGGCACTCAAGGGGTTCGGCCGGGCGGCGATGCTCATGGAGAGCCACGTCCCGCGGGCCGACGGCCGTTTCGTTCCCGAGGCGGAGCAGTTCGCCGAGGCACTGGAGGCGGACACCGCGCAGGCGGCGGTCGACGTGCGCGAGCACAGGAATCCGGACTGGGGGCGTGTGGAGAAGGCGCTCCATGCGTGGGAGGGCGCCACCGGGGACCGGAGCCCGGTAGCGCGGCGTGAGGCGGAGCTGCAGAAGCGGGCCTTGGAGGACCTCTCGACGGCCGTGAGTCGCACACCGCTGGAACGGGACGTCGGCTCTGCTCGCGAGGAGCAGCGGGTGCGGGCGGCCGTGACGGCGGAAGGCGACGGATCAGGACCCGCCCATCGGGCTGGGTGACGGCTCCGGCGACAGGGAGCGCCGCGCCTCCTGGAGCGGGAAACGGTGTCCCGGTGCGTCGTCCCGGCTGATCCCGCGATGCTGCCTGCCGGTCGTCCCGTACTTGTCCACTTGCCGTCGTGAACCTGGAGTGGTTCCGCGGTGTGGGAGTGGGAGGAGCCGGTCCGGGTGCCGGCGCGACCCGGCAAGACACCTTCAAGGTCCGGGCCGGCGCCGACCCCGGCCCGGACCTTCTTCGGTGTCGGCAGTACACCGTGGCGGGGTTGAGGCCGCATGTGCGCTGCCGACCCGCCCGTGGCTGTCGGGGGACGCCGCCGGGCGGTGACCGGCCGGAAGGGGTGGAGATGGGCCGGCCGATGTCCGCGCGGCGGACCGAAGAGGCGACGCGCGAACATCAGGAATCTACGGTGTGGCAGCCGCCGTGCACGATCCGCTGAGCGCGTCGGTTGTCCGCATAGCGCGGGGCGATGGCGTGGGGCGTGGTCACCCGGAACGCAGCGTCTGCGAGGGCAACTCGCCGAAGCGCGCTCGGTAGCGGGACGCGAAGCGGCCCAGGTGGTCGAAGCTCCAACGATGGGCTACCTCGCCCACGTTCACTTCGCCCGGTGTGCCGCGCCGCAGTTCGTCGTGGGCGCGGGTGAGGCGGACGTCGGTGAGGTAGGCCAGCGGGGTCATGCCGACGTACTGCTGGAAGGATTCTTGGAGTCGCCGCACGCTCACCCCGGCGAGGACGGCCAACTCTCCTACCGTGAAAGGGTGTTGCGGCATGCTGTGCATGGCCTCGACGGCACGCTTGACGGGGCCCGGGCGCAGGGCGGGTTTTGGTCGGTCGAGTTCGTCGCGGTAGCGGTGGCCGGTGGCGAGGAGGAGCCCGGTCAGCAGGGCCTCCTGGAGCGGGCGGGCGACCATCGGCCGGGTGGGCAGCCCGCCGGCCCGCATCTCGCCGAACACCGCGCGGATCATCCGTACCCAGCTCAGGCCCGCGCCGTGAGCGACGTCGAGTTCGGGCGTGAGGACGACGGGGGTGCCCAGGGGGCGGCCGAGAAGGCGTTCGAGTTGATCGTTGAGGGCCTTGGGGTCGATCTTCACGGCCAGCATGGAGCAGTCGGTGCTCACTCGATCCAGGGTCGTGTCGCCGTACGGCTGGAAGACGGCGGCGTTCGCGGTGGTCGCCACCGCGTTGGTGTGCGCCCCTTGACGCCAGGCCAGGTGGCCGCCCAGGGGGATGTCCACGTGGTAGGAGCCGAGTTCGCCGAACTTTATGCGCACCTCTTCGCCGAAGGAGAGTCGTCCGAGGGTGAGCGGACCGAGTGCGGCGATGTCGTACCGGGCCATGAACTGCGCGCTGCCGTCGGGCACGTCGATGAAGTTGGCGTAGAAGCGTTCGTGCATGACCTGCCGGGCTTCGTCCACATCCGTCGTCCGGAACTTCAGCAAATCCTGGCCTCCTGCGCCTTGGACCGTACGAGGGACGGTGCACGTTACCGTTACCCATTGCCTGCTACCGTGCCCATTTTTCCATGTGGCTCATGGCACGGGGCAGGGCATTCATCGCCCGGCAGGACTGGCTGACCGTCTACCGGTTGCCCTCCTGTGCGCCCGACCTCAACCCGGCCGAGGGCATCCGGTCGCCGCTGAGGCGCGGCCGGCTGGCTGTCCAACATCGCCCCCAGTCCCTGCTGCGACGGCTGATCGAGTCGGAGGAGATCGCGAACATGGTCGTCTGCCTCAGCTCGGAGCAGGCGTCAGCCACGACAGGCGGCGCGGTGCGCGTCGACGGGGGTAGGCGGACTCAATCCTGCCTGACCCGGCGGCTTCGGCCCCCTGCCCACCGTCAGCCGCCCAGCGCCCCGGTGCGGAGACCGTCCATGACCAGGTCGAGGAGGCGAGTGGCTCGGGGGCGCCAGTTCTCGGTGGGGGTCATCTGCCACAGGCCGGCGATGGCGAGCATGAAGTCGTCGGAGGTGACGCCGGGGCGGATGGTGCCCGCTTCCTCGTTCGTGCGCAGCAGGAGGTCGGCCGCGTCGGCGACGGGGGTGGGGGAGGGCTTGGCGGGGGTGCCCGGAGCGCTGGTGACCAGGCGGATCGCGTCCGCCAGGCCCGCTTTGGTCATGGCGAACTCGGCCAGCCGGTCCATCCAGGTCCGCAGGGCCTCCTGCGGCGGCAGTTGCTCCAGGAGCTTGGTCGCGTTTTCGGCCACCTGCCGCATCTCGTGGCGGTAGATCTCCAGGACGAGAGCCTCGCGGTTGGGGAAGTTCCGATAGAACGTGCCCTGGCCGACACACGCCTTCTTGGCGATCGTGCTGAGGGGCACGTCCGGGCACTGCGTCAGCTCCGCGACGGCCACATCGAGGATGCGTTCGCGGTTGCGCTGCGCGTCCGAGCGCAGGGGCGCGTTGTCGTTCTGCTGCACGCGGGACTCCTCACGGGCCCGGGACCGAAACCCGACCTTGCTAAGCGGACAGCTGTCCACTACGTTTGCCGAAGAGCGGACAGCTGTCCGTTTCGGCCATCTTAGCCCTGCCCCCACTCGTACGGCAGCCCGTGTCCACCGTCGCTGGACGCGCACTGCGCAACGGCTTCCGGTCCTTGCCGCGATTCCCCCGGAACGCCCCTTTCGATGTCCGTCGAGATCCCTGAAAGAAGTGGCTCATGGCTTTACCGACGTCCAGCGTCATCACCTTGCACATCAACGGCGAGAAGTTCACGCTGCCCGTCGACCACCGCACCACGCTCCTGGACGCGCTGCGCGAGCGTCTCGACCTGACCGGCACCAAGAAGGGCTGCGACCAGGGACAGTGCGGTGCCTGCACAGTCCTGGTCGACGGCCGTCGCACCGTGGCGTGTCTCCAGTTCGCGGTGGCGGCCGAGGGGCGTGAGGTCACCACCATCGAGGGCGTGGCGGATGGTGAGCGGCTTCATCCAGTCCAGCAGGCCTTCCTCGACCTCGACGGTTACCAGTGCGGCTACTGCACGCCCGGGCAGATCTGTTCGGCGATCGGTGTGCTCCAGGAGCACGCCGCGGGGTGGCCGAGCGCCGCGACGGACGACGTGCGGCCCGAGTCGGGACCGCCGCCGCTGACGGCCGAGGAGATCCGCGAACGCATGAGCGGCAACCTGTGCCGGTGTGCCGCCTACGCCTCGATCGTCGACGCCGTCGCACAGGCGGCCGGAACGACGGCCGCACAGCCGGCCGGCATCGGAGCGGACTCGGAGGAGCAGGCGGCATGAAGGAGTTCACCTACCAGAAGGCCGCCGACGTGTCGGGCGCGGTCGCACTGCTCGGCGCCGACCCCGAAGCGCGGTTCCTCGCGGGCGGCACCAACCTGGTCGACCTGATGAAGAGCGGCGTCGAACGGCCCGCCCGTCTGGTGGACGTACGTGAACTGCCACTGGACCGCATCGAGACCACCGCCGACGGCGGACTGCGTATCGGAGCCACCGTCACCAACAGCGACCTCGCCGCGCACCCCGAAGTGCGGCGCCGTTACCCGGTGTTGACGCAGGCCGTCCTGGCCGGCGCCTCGGGTCAGCTGCGCAACATGGCCACCGTCGGCGGCAATCTCCTGCAACGCACGCGGTGCGGCTACTTCACCGACCTCACCAAGCCGTGCAACAAGCGTGAGCCCGGCAGCGGTTGCCCCGCCGTCCGCGGTGAGCACCACAACCACGCCGTCCTGGGCGCCTCTTCGCACTGCGTGGCCGTGCACCCCTCGGACATGGCGGTCGCCCTGGCGGCCCTCGACGGCGTGGTGCACTACGAGACCGCCGACGGCCCGGGCGAGGTGCCCATCGGGTGGCTGTACCTGCCCGTGGCAGAGACCCCGCACCGCGAAACGGCCCTGCCGCCCGGCGCGTTGATCACCCACGTCACCCTGCCGCCGTCACCCGTGGCCGCCAACTCCCGCTACCGCAAGGTGCGCGAACGCGCGTCCTACGCCTTCGCCATCGGCTCGATCGCGGCCGCGCTCGACGTCCGTGACGGCGTCGTGCACGACGCCCGCGTGGCCTTCGGAGCGGTCGCCAGCCGCCCCTGGAGGGCCCGCGCGGCCGAACGCGTCCTCATCGGGGCGCCGGCCGTCACCGACACCTTCACCGCCGCCGCGGACGCCGAACTGGCCGCGGCCCGACCGCTGGCGCACAACGAGTACAAGGTGACCCTGATGCGCAACCTGACCGTGGCCGTGCTCGGTGAACTCGCCGAGGAGGCCGGCCGATGACCTCGACCACCGTCAAGGGCGCGCCACTACGCGCCGTCGGCACCAAGCACGTCCGCGTCGAAGGCCGTGACAAGGTCACCGGCAAGGCGCGCTACGCGGGAGAGGTCCCCTTCACCGACCTCGCGCACGGCTGGCTGGTGCTCTCCTGCGCCGCCCGCGGCCGCATCGAGGCCATCGACACCGAGCCCGTCCTCGCGATGCCCGGCGTCCTGGCCGTCCTCCACCACGGCAACGCCCTGCGCCTGCACACCGACTTCGTCGGCATGCTGGGGACCAGGCCCGACCCCACCTGCGCCGTGTTCCAGAACGACCAGGTGCCGCACGTGGGTTGGCCGGTGGCCCTGGTCGTCGCCGAAACTCCCGAACAGGCCCGCGAGGCCGCGGAAGCACTCGTCGTCCACTACGAACACCAGCCCCACGACGTCGAGTTCACCGCCGGGGACCCGAACGCGTACCCCGTCGACGGACACATGCCTGCCGTCACGGACAAGGGCGACCTGGAGAGCGAACTCGCCGCGTCGGCGTTCGTGGTCGACGCCGAGTACACCACGCCCGAGGAACACCACCACCCGATGGAGCCCCACGCGGCCACCGCCCGCTGGGACGAGGGCCGTCTGGAGCTGACCGACTCCAACCAGGGCGCCACTTGGGTCGTCGCGGAGCTCGCCAACCTCTTCTCCCTCGACCCGGAGTCCGTGCACGTGACCTCGGAGCACGTGGGCGGAGGCTTCGGCAGCAAGGGCGTACGCGCCCACCAGGTCGCCGCCGTCATGGCCGCCACCGTCCTGCAGCGGCCCGTACGCGTCGTGCTGACCCGACGTCAGATGTTCACGCTGGCCGGACACCGCAGCCCCACCATCCAGCGGGTACGGCTCGGCGCGGACCCCGACGGCCGCCTGCGCGCCCTGGACCACCGCGCCCTCAGCCGCACCTCCACGGTCTACGAGTTCGTCGAACCGAGCGCAGGTGTGGCCCGGGTGATGTACGACGCGGACGCGCACCACACCGAGAACCAGGTCGTCCGGCTCGACGTGCCCAGCCCCACGTGGATGCGCGCGCCGGGCGAGGCGCCGGGATCCTTCGCCCTGGAGGCCGCCCTGGACGAACTCGCCGAGCAGTGCGGGATGGACCCCATCGCACTGCGCCTGCGCAACGAACCGGACAAGGGCCCGGTCTCCGGCCTGCCCTTCGCCAGCCGCAACCTGCGTGCCTGCTTCGAAGAAGGGGCCCGCCGCTTCGGCTGGGCCGAGCGCGACCCGCGGCCCGGGGTGCGCCGCGACGGCCGCTGGCTGCTGGGCACCGGCACCGCCGGCGCATCCTTCGGCGCCGGTGCCGCACCCTCGACCGCGACGATCACGGCGGAGGCCGACGGCGGCTTCACCGTCAGCATCTCCGCCGCGGACATCGGCACCGGGGCCCGTACCGCACTCACGCTCGTCGCCGCCGACGCCCTCGACGTGCCGGTCGGGCGCGTGCGGGTGCGGCTGGGGGACAGCGCGTACGGACCCGCGATGATCGCCGGCGGATCCATGGGCACCCGCTCGTGGTCCTGGGCCGTCATGGCGGCGGCCGCGGAACTGCGCGAACGGCTCGTGCCGGGCATGGAGATCCCGCCGCAGGGCATCACCGTGCGCTCCGACACGACCGAGGCCATCGCCGCGCTCGCCCGCAAGGAACGCCACTCCTTCGGCGCCCAGTTCGCCGAGGTCGCCGTCGACACGGCCACGGGCGAGGTGCGGGTGCGCCGCATGCTCGGCATCTTCGCCGCGGGCCGGATCGTCAACCCCCTGACCGCCAAAGGGCAGTTCACCGGCGGCATGATCTGGGGCATCTCGATGGCGCTGCACGAGGAGGCCCATCGCGACAGCGTCTACGGCGGCCCGATCGGCGCCGACCTCGCGGGCTACCACATCGCCACCCACGCCGACGTACCGCACATCGACGCGGACTGGGTGGACGATCCCGACCCCGAGGACCCCGTAGGCATCAAGGGCATCGGCGAGATCGGCATCGTCGGCGCGGCGGCGGCCGTGGCCAACGCCGTCTGGCACGCGACGGGGGTCCGCCACCGCAGCCTGCCCATCCGCCCCGACCGCGTCCTGACGGCAGGTCGCCTTGCTTGACCTCGCAGCCGACCTACGACGCTGGCTCGCCGAGGACCGCGATGTCGCCGTCGCCACCGTGGTGTCCGTCGGCGGCAGCGCACCACGCGGCCCCGGCGCCGCACTCGCCGTCGACGCCGAGGGCACGGTCATGGGCTCGGTGTCCGGCGGCTGCGTCGAGGGCGCGGTGTACGACCTGTGCGAACAGGCCCTGGACAACGGCCTCAGCGTGCTGGAGCGATTCGGCTACAGCGACGAGGACGCCTTCGCCGTCGGGCTGACCTGCGGCGGCGTCCTCGACGTCCTCGTCACCCCGCTGCCAGTCGACTCACCGCTGCGGGCCCTGGTGCGCGCCGCGCTGGACCTCGCCGCCACGGGGGAGTCGGTCGCCCTCGTCCGCGTCGTCCGCGGCCCCGCGGCGCGCCTGGGCGCGGGACTGCTCGTGCGCCCCGACGGCTCGTACGAGGGCACCCTCGGCGGTCACGCGGACCTGGACCGCACGGCCGCGGCCGAGGCACGAGCCGCGCTCGACGTCGGCCGCACCGGCACGGTCGAGGTGTCCGAGGACGGCTCGCACTGCCCCGGCGGACTGACCCTGCTGGTCGAATCGAGCGTGCCGGCGCCCCGGATGATCGTCTTCGGTGCGATCGACTTCGCCGCCGCGCTGGTGCGCGCGGGCAAGTTCCTCGGCTACCACGTCACCGTGTGCGACGCGCGTCCGGTCTTCACCACCCGGGCGCGCTTCCCCGAGGCCGACGACATCGTCGTGGACTGGCCGCACCGCTACCTGCTCCGCACGACGACCGACGCCCGCACCGTCCTGTGCGTCCTCACCCACGACGTCAAGTTCGACATCCCCCTGCTGGAGGTCGCCCTACGGCTGCCCGTCGCCTTCGTAGGTGCCATGGGCTCCATGCGCACCCACCTCGACCGCGACCGGCGGCTGCGTGAAGCAGGCCTGACGGAAGGGGAGTTGAAGCGCCTGCGCTCGCCCATCGGCCTCGACCTCGGCGGCCGCACCCCCGAGGAGACGGCCCTGTCGATCGCCGCCGAGATCGTCGCGACCCGCCGCGGCGGGACCGGCCGACCCCTGACCGAAGCGGGCACGCC
The DNA here is from genome assembly GCF_053599215.1 of Streptomyces sp. NPDC001002. Lineage (NCBI taxonomy): Bacteria > Bacillati > Actinomycetota > Actinomycetes > Kitasatosporales > Streptomycetaceae > Streptomyces > Streptomyces sp. NPDC001002. The sequence continues at coordinate 39,125 of NZ_JBSFLV010000017.1, forward strand.
CATCCACCACAGCGGCGTCCACTGAGACACGCCGCCCGCGCCGACCGTCATGACGTGACCTAGACTCGCGGCCCGGATGCGGGAGGAGTGGGCAGTGAGCGCAGCACCCATACGGTTCGGGATAGTGGGCAGCGGCTGGCGGGCCGAGTTCTTCGTACGTTTGGCGCGGGCGCTGCCCGAACGGCTCGCGGTCGTCGGCGTAGTGACCCGCTCCGCCGACCGCGCCGCCCGCGTGGCGGCGGATTGGGGCGTGCCGGCGTTCCGTACGGCCGACGAACTGGTCGCCGCCGCACCGGAGTTCGTGATCCCGTCGGTGCCGTGGGAGGTCACGCCACAGGTCGTGGAGGAACTCGTCGAGCGCGGGACACCGGTGCTCGCCGAGACCCCGCCCGCACCCGACGTGCAGGGACTGGTCCGGCTGTGGGACGCAGTGGGCGCCGCACAGCGCCCGGAAGGCGGCGCCCTCGTCCAGGTCGCGGAGCAGTACCCACTCATGGCGGGCCACGCCGCCCGCCTCGCCCTCGTACGGCGAGGAGTGATCGGCGAGGTCACCTCCGTACAGGTGTGCTCGACGCACATGTACCACGCGATGTCGCTGATCCGGCACACGCTCGGCGTCGGTTTCGCGCCCGCGACCGTCACCGCGCGGGCCTTCACCGCCCCGCTGGCCGATCCGCTGACACCGGCCGGATGGACGGACGACCTGACTCCGAAGGACGCCGTCACCACCCTCGCCCTGCTGGACTTCGGCGCGGCCCGTACGGCGCTGTACGACTTCACGGACAACCAATGGTGGAACCCGCTACGGGCCCGCCGGATCGTGGTGCGGGGCTCGCTCGGCGAGATCGTCGACGACACGGTGGTACGTATGGCCGACCCGCGCACCCCGGTGGAGTCCGCGCTGACGCGCCGCCGTACCGGTACCGACCTCAACCTGGAGGGGGCCGAGGTCCACCACATCTCCTTCGACGGCGAGGTGGTGTGGCGCAACGAGTACGTGGGCGCGAGCCTGTCGGAGGACGACCTCGCCGTCGTAGACCTGCTGTGCCGGACGGGCGCGTGGGTACGGGACGCCGGCCCGCAGCCGTACCCGCTGGCCGACGGCTGTCAGGACCATCTACTGGCGCTGGCGTGCGAGGAATCGGCCCGCACCGGGACGCCCGTGACGACCACGGCACAGCCGTGGGCGGGCAGTCCACCGTGATGCTGGAGGTGCCCCATACATAGGGCTGGCTAAAGGGAGGCGTTTCGACGTGGAGCACTTCCTTCACCGCGTCGTGCCCGGTGGCAGTGACATGTGCGCCTACGATCTCGATGGTCACGGTCTCTCTCTGATCCCGGCTCGTTACCCACCCTTGGTGACACTCGATGGCCGGCGAACGAGTTGGCTCGCCTGCGCTCCCCGATCGGACTCGATCTCGGCGCCCGCACCCCAGAGGAACCCCCCCCCGCCGAGTGCTCGTTCATCGGCGGCACGAACAGCCGCGTGACAAGCGCCCTGACGGCCTCGGCCGGATGGCCCCGAGTCAGCCGACGGTGCCGGCGCTGGGCTGATGGGCGGCGGCCCAGGAGGCGAGGAAGCGCAGAGCTTCATGGGAGGCAGTGCCGGGTTCCGCGGTCAGGACGGTAAGTTGCTGTTCGGGGTCGGTGGGGCAGGCGAGGGTCTCCCAGTCGAGGGTGAGGTCACCGGCTACCGGATGGTGGAAGGCCTTGGTGCCCATGGCGTGATGGGCCACGTCGTGAGCGGCCCACCACTCGCGGAACTGAGGATCGTGGGCGGAGAGTTCCTCGACGAGTTCGTTGAGCCGGGGGTCATCCGGGTTGTCAGCGGCTTCCATACGCAGAAAAGCCACGTTGGTACGGGCGACTTCTTCCCAGTCCGTATACAGATTTCTCATCGCAGGATCGGTGAAAACCAGCCGTACAGAATTACGCTGCTTTTCCGGGATCTGTGAGAAGTCTGTCATCAGGGCCGCGGCGAGAGAATTCCACGCGAGAATGTCCATGCGCCGACCGAGGACGAGTGCGGGGGTGTCGACGAGATTGTCGAGAAGCCGTCGCATCTGCGGACGGACGTTCTGCGCTGCGCGCCGGCGAGGCCGCGCGTTTTCCTTCCCCGCCAGTCCGAGCAGGTAGTCACGCTGGTCGTCGTCCAGGCGCAACACCCGGGCCAGAGTCGTCAGGACCGGGGCGGAGGCTTCTATACGGCCTTGTTCCAGGCGGGTGTAGTACTCGGTACTGATCGCAGCCAGCAACGCTACTTCTTCCCGGCGCAGCCCCGGGACCCGGCGCAGGCTCCCGTTGTCGGGCAGCCCCATCGACTGGGTGCTCAGCTCGGCACGGCGGGCCTTGAGGAAATCCCCCAGCTCGTTGAGGTGTGTGTCCCTGCTCATGCGCGCCACGGTACTGCGGAATCCGCCCCGGCACAGCACGGCTGGGGGGTAGAGATCTCTACCTGGAACATTCATTCCCGGTAGGAAACCCTCCCCTTTGCAGAGGGTTGGCGGGCATGTGACGCTGAATGCGCGACCGGGCAGAAACGAGGCGGCGGCGTCTCAGAAATAGTTGCCCGAGTCTTTCCCGCAATTAACCTGAGAAGCGGAGTTCTGTGATGAAGCACATCTCTCTGGGTGGACTTGATGTCTCTCGGATAGGCCTGGGAGCCATGACCATGGCCGGCACCTACACGACGGGCGGGCGACTCGATGACACCGAGTCGATCCGCACCATCCACCGGGCGCTGGACCTCGGAGTCACCCACATCGACACGGCCGAGATCTACGGTCCCTTCCACAGCGAGGAAATCGTCGGCGAGGCCATCAAGGGTCGGCGTGACGATGTCGTCGTGGCAACGAAGTTCGGTCTCGTCTCCCACACCGGCGGCGGCCCCGGTGCCGTCGACAGCAGCCCCGGAAACGTGAAGGCCGCGGTCGAAGGCTCGCTCAAGCGTCTCGGCACCGACCACATCGACCTCTACTACCAGCACCGCGTCGACCGGAATACCCCCATCGAGGAGACCGTCGGTGCGCTGGCCGAGCTGGTTGCCGAGGGCAAGGTGCGCCACATCGGGCTGTCCGAGGCCGGTCCCGAGACGATCCGCCGGGCACACGCCGTGCATCCAGTGGCCGCGCTGCAGACGGAATACTCATTGTGGACCCGCGACGTCGAGGACGAGATCCTCCCGCTGCTGCGCGAGCTGGGTATCGGATTCGTTCCCTACTCACCCCTCGGGCACGGCCTGCTGACCGGTCAGATCCGCACCGTCGACGACTTCCCCGATGACGACTGGCGCAAGACCAACCCGCGTTTCACCGGTGAGAACTTCCAGCGCAACCTGCGCATCGTCGACGAAGTACAGGCGATCGGCGCCGAGATCGGCGCCACACCCGCCCAGACGGCACTGGCATGGCTGCTGACTCGCGGCGACGACATCGCCCCCATCCCCGGCACCAGGAGGGTCGCACGCGTCGAAGAGAACACCGCCGCCGACGGCATTGAGCTGAGCGCCGCTCAGCTCGACCGCCTGAACAACCTCACGCCGGCCGCGGGCGAGCGCCACGACGAGGCGAACATGGCCAGCATCGACCGCTGACCGCCCGTGCCGCACAGCCGCAGGTGTGGTCTCAGGCCGTGGAGTGTGAGCGACACGAAGCGTGGCAAGGGCAACCCGAGCACGGACTTCGACGGGCGTCCGCTGTGGCTGGACAGCGACAAGCCGACCATCGACGCGGTGGAACGCATCGCGAAGGAGTGGGGCGTGTCGATGGCCACGATCGCGCTTGCCTGGGTGCTGAAGAACCCTGTGGTCGACGCCCCGGTCGTGGGTGCGACCAAGGAGCACTACATGCTGCGCGAGCTCTCCTACTTCTAGTCGCCCCGAACAACTGACCCGCACCCTTGAGAGAAGACCATCATGAGCTCCTGGAGCCGGACACAGCTCCGCGCGATCGCTGAGAACACGGACCTCTTCGTTGCCCCGTTCCGCGAGGACGGCACCACCTACGGCACCCCGACCCAGACCTGGGCTCTCGTCGTCGACGGAAAGGTGTACGTGCGTGCCGCCAACGGACAGCAGTCGAAGTGGTATCAGGCCGCCATCAGCCAGAAGACCGGTCGCGTACGCGTCGCCGGTGAGTTCTACGAAGTCACCTTCGAACCCGCCGACAGCGACATCGACGCCCCTGTGGACGCCGCCTACGAGGCGAAGTATCCGGGCAGTCCCGCCGTCCCGATCATGCAGGGTGAGGGACCGAAGTCGGCGACGGTCCGCATCTCGCCCCGCTGAACCCGTCCGCTGCTCCCCGACTTCATGACGAAGCCCGGCCTCGGGGGTCACACGCAGGGTGTAGCCCTGGCCTCGCCGTACGGCCGCCCCCTCGTCGAGCGCGGCCCGCCCGGCAGGCTCCAGGTCGGCCGAGTGAAGGAAGTCGACGACCTTGCGCGCATGCCGAGGGTGACCAGCAACACCGGGGCGGGGATGTCCTCCTCGACGCCGATGGGAACGGGCAGAAGGCAGGCGACGGCCGCGCGGATCGTGCCGCGGCTGACGCCGTGGTCGCGGGCGAGGGCGGCGATGGAGCCAGTGTCAACGTTCCGGCTTCGGGTCAGGTCGGCGGGTCGGGGTGTATCTGGCGAGCATAGTCTGGACGGCCTGTTCGACGGCGTTGTGGATGTCGGAGGCTGAGGGGTTCCAGTCGGTCAGCAGCATGCGGGGCCACAGGACGTAGTTGGCGATCATGCCGAGGAACTGGTTCGCGGCGCTCGCCGCGTCCGGGACATCAGCGTTGCCCGCCTCGTGCTCGGATTCCAAGTAGTGCTGAACGGAGGTGAAGTAGGGCAGTTTGCCGAGCTGGAACTGCATCCGTCCCAGTTCGGGGAAACGAGGCAGTTCGGCGATGACGATCCGGAACAGGGCTGTCATGCCGGGCTGGCCGACCAGGTCGGCATAGCGGTGGCCGATGGCCGTCAGTCCGGAGCGCAGATCTCCGGTCTGTGGCCGCGCGGCAGCGTCGCCGGCGTCACGCTGCCAGGACTCGGTGACGATGGCCTCGAAGAGGGCTGCCTTGGTGGGGAACCGCTTGAACAGGGTGGACTTCGAGACCCCGGCGGCTTCGGCGATCCGGGCCAGTGAGGTGCCGTCGTAGCCGCGATCCAAGAACAGTTCTGTGGCTGCGGTGGTGATCGCCTCGCGTTTCTGCTGAGCGAGTCTGCGGTGGTGTGCGGAGAGTTCTGCTGCCATGCGGACAGTATGCCGCAGACCCGAGGCGAGTCACTTGACTCGCCTCGATGGTCCTGCTTACGGTACGAGAGAAAGGCGAGTCGAGTGACTCGCATCGTATCTGTGGCGCCGGGTGACTTCCGGTAGCTGCGCGGTGGAGGAACAGTTCATGACGATCGACAAGATCGCTTTGGTGACCGGTGCGAATCGCGGCCTCGGACGTGGCACGGCCATCGCTCTGGCCACCCGCGGGGTGCGGGTCCTGGCCACCCACCGCGGTGATGCGGCCGGGGCTGAGGAGACGGCGGAACAGGTGCGGGCAGTGGGTGGGACTGCCGCTGTTCTCCGGCTCGACATCAGCGACGTTTCCTCTTTCGCGTCCTTCACCTCCGAACTGAGGGAGCAGCTGGAGCGCTGGGGTGCTTCGCGGCTCGACATCTTGGTCAACAACGCGGGAGTGGGGATCTTCGGACCGCTGGAGGACGTCACGATCGACGACTTCGACACGGTGATGGGCACCAACGTCCGGGGCACGTTCTTCCTCGTCCAGTCACTGGTGCCGCTGCTGACCCGAGGCGGGCGCGTCATCAACGTCTCGACGTCACTGACCCGCCACACCAGCCCTGCCACCTCGGTCTACTCCGCCTCGAAGGCCGCCGTCGAAGCCTTGAGCCGCACCCTCGCCGCAGAACTCGGCCCGCGCGGAATCCGGGTCAACTCCATCGCCCCGGGACCGACCGCCACGGATTTCAACGGTGGAGCGATGCGGGACGACGCCGAGATGCGCCAGGTTCTGGCAGGACAGACCGCGCTCGGCCGCGTCGGCGAACCTGAGGAGATCGGCGACGCCATCGCCGTGCTGGCCTCCGAGGGCCTGCGCTGGGTCACCGCCCAGCGCATTGAGGTCTCCGGCGGCGTCCTCCTCTGAGCGACCGGGCGACGGCCTGCAGAGACGCAGGCAACGACGGCCCCGACTCACTCCCAGCCGGTCTCGTCCTCGTCCAGCTCCGGCGCACGTAATGGTGACCGGTCGCCGACCGGCGCGAGGATTCGGCTCGTCGTTCATACCAGACCCGTCGGCCTGTGACCTTGCGATGCGCGCCGTCCAATGGTCAAGGGGTGCCCAGCAGGTCGGTGAGCCGTTGGAGTCGTGTGGCGTCGGGACTGCCTTCGGCGGCGGTGCACACCATGAGCGCGGGACCAGGGTTGCCCGGTATCGGGTAGGCGTCCCAGTCCAGTCTCAGTTCGCCGACCTGGGGGTGGTTGAGGCGCATCTGGCCGCGGGTGGGTTCCGTGACGTCGTGGAGGGCCCACAGGGCCGCGAACTCGTCGCTGCGGACGGCTAGTTCGCCCACCAGCGCGACCGCGCGCGGGTGGCCGGGATCGGCGGCGACCTGGGTCCGCAGCATCCCGATCAGTTCGGCGACGGTGGCCGCCCGGTTCGGACAGGTCCGGTCGGCCTCGGGGCGCAGGAACAGCGCCAGCAGATTCCGCTTCCACTGCGGCTGCCGGGTGAACTCGCCCAGCAGGGCACCGCCGAGCGGATTCCAGGCCAGCACGTCCAGGAACCGGCCCACGACCAGAGCGGGCGAGGTCATCGTGTGCAGCAACCGCCGCGTGGTGTCCGGTACCTCCTCCGGCTCGTAGACGCGCGGCAGTTGGGTCGGGGTACGTGCGGCGGCGGCGAGGCTGTGGAGGTGCCGGGCCTCCTCGGCGGTGAAGTTCAGAGCGCGCGCGAGGGCATCCAGGACCTGTTCGGAGGGGCGGACGTCGCGGCCCTGCTCCATGCGCTGGTAGTAGTCCGAACTCACCCCCGCCAGCAGGGCCAACTCCTCGCGTCGCAGCCCGGCGACGCGCCGCCGCGGGCCGGGCTCCAGCCCAACGTCCTGTGGCCGCAGCCGAGTTCGGCGGGTGCGCAGGAAGTCGGCGAGTTCGCGTCGGGGATCGTCGCTCATGGCACGGGAGGAGTCGGTCACGGCGCCAGTATGCCGCCGGCTCGGTCCGTGAGGGTGGGTCTGCGAGACCCAGGAGAAGGAGAACGACCGTGATGTCGCGTGCGAGGTCCAGCGTTGGATCCACCACAGCCGGTCACGGAAGGAACAGCGACATGAAGGCCGTTCAGATCACGGGTTTCGGTACGGCGGACGTCCTGCGGGTCAACGACGTCGAGCGCCCCGCTCCCGGTGCGGGCCAGGTGCTGGTGTCGGTCGAGGCATCCAGCGTGAACGGGCACGATGTGATCGTCCGCTCGGGAGAGTTGAAGATGGTGTCGGGACGCCGCTTCCCGATCGGCGTGGGACTGGACTTCGCGGGCACCGTCGCTGCGACCGGCGCCGGCATAGAGGGCTACCGGGTCGGGGACCGGGTGTGGGGCATGGTGCATCCCCGTCGACGGCACTCGATGGCCGGGGCGGCCGAGTACGTCGTCGTCTCGGCGGAACGGATCTCGCTCGCCCCGGCGGACCTCTCGGCGGTCGAATCGGCGTCCCTGGTCGTCGCAGGTGCTACGGCGCTGATCGCGCTGCGCGACAGCGTGCACCTCGCGGACGGGGAGCGGGTCCTGGTGCGGGGCGCGGCCGGTGGAGTCGGGACCGCCGCCGTCCAGTTGGCGCACGCCATGGGCGGCCACGTCACCGCGCTGGCCCGTGACCGACACGCCGACCTGCTCACCGACCTCGGCGCCGACGAGGTCCTCGACTACCGTGCCACCGCCTCGGAGCAGATCGGCCCCTTCGACGTCATCGTCGACACCGTAGGCACGGAACTGCACTGCTACCGGAGCCGGTTGACGAAGGGCGGCCGGATGGTCACCGTCGGACTGTCCCCCTCCGCGCTGGCCGCGATCGCCGTCTCCAGCGTCCACGGCGCCCGCCGCATCCGCACCTTCAGCGCCAACCCCGAAACCCCCGTCCTGCGCGATGTGGCCGACCATGTCGCCTCGGGCGCCCTGCGCCCGGTGATCGACAGCGTGTACCCGCTCGCGGATGTCGCCGCCGCACACCAGGCATTCGAGCGCGGAGGGGTCGTGGGCAAGCACGTGGTGACAGTGCCGCGCGGTGTCCTCTGACAGAGCCCGGCTGGGGGTGCGGGGTGCGGTGGCGGCAGAGAGAGGTCGCTCACCGCTCAGTTACCGTCAGTCGATGATGACTACCGGCTTGACGACGGTCTGGTCGCGGCTCCGCATCAGTTCGAGGCCCTTGCCGAGGTTGTCCCAGCCGTGCAGCACGTGAGTCGCGAGCGGCTGGGTGTCGAGCTTGCCGTTCGCGATCAGCAGCCAGAGTCGCTCCATGTAGTCCCGCCCCTGGTTGGCCTGGGCTGCGGTGAGGAACTTCTCCATCACCCCGTAGTTCCAGACATTCATCGGGATGGTCACCGTCTCGTCGTCGAAGAAGCCCGAGACCACCGACACGTGGCCGCCGAACTTCGTGAGCCTCATGGCCGTGCCGACCTGCACGCCACCGGTCAGCGTCATGATCTGCTCCTGGACATCGCCCTTCTTGTAGTCGATGAGGTCGGTCGCCCCGTACTGCGTCGCGAGGGTCATCGTGTTCGGGCGTGAGCCGACGGCGATGATGCAACTCGACCACTTGGAAGCCCGCGGCCAGGCCACGCTTCGCCGCCCCGGCGAAGTCGCACACCAGTTGCTGGATCTCGTCCACCGTCAGTTCGCGCGGCATGGACCGACCGGCGAACGGCTCCGGGCCGGGCGCGACCGCCTTCCAGCCGCCCTCCGCCTCGGGGATGTACCGACCGGTGAGCCAGGGCTTGTCGACGGATGCCTTGCGTCCGGCATGGCAGAGCTGGCTGGCCGGCACCGCCCCGTGGGAACGGATGGCAGCGGTGATACGAGTGAACGCCTGCTGCTGGCGGTCGTTCCACAGCCCCAGGTCCCAGGGAGTGATACGCCCGTCAGGCCGTATCCCGGTCGCCTCGGCCATCACCAGCCCTGCCCCGCCGGCAGCCCGGATGGACAGGTGGGCGAGGTGGAAGTCGGTCGGCACTCCGGTCTGCGGCCCATCCGAGGCGGCGGAGGCTGTGCCGCATTGCGTCGGCCGTCGCAGGCTCGCCTTGTGATGGCGTGGTCAGGAGGCAGCGTCGGGTGCGGGCTGCTGGCGGCTCGTGGCCCAGGAGGCGAGGATGCGCAGCGCATCGTGGGAAGGGGTACCCGGTCGGGCAGTCAGCACGACGAGTTGCTGCTCGGCGTCGATGCTGGCGGTGAGGGTGTCCCAGTCGAGAGTCAGGTCGCCCGCCACGGGGTGGCGGAACGTCTTGGTGCCCATCGTGCGGGCGGCGACGTGGTGGTCGCCCCACCAGCGGCGGAAGTGCGAGTCCTGCACGGACAGCTCTCCCACGAGGGCTGCCAGCCGGGGATCGTCGGGATACTTGGCGGCCTGCATCCGCAGCTGCGCCACGGTGGTGTGCGCGACCTCCTCCCAGTCCGTGTACAGCGTCCTCATCGCGGGATCGGTGAAAAGAATCCGTGTGTGGTTTCTTTTCTTCTCCGGAATTTCCGCGTAATCGCTCATCAGGGCGGCGGCGAGGGAATTCCAGGCGAGGATGTCCGTACGGCGGCCCAGAACAATGGCGGGGGTGTCGATCAGATTGTCCAGGAGGCGTTGCAGCGTCGGCTGCACTTTCTGCACGGCGCGGCGGCGAGGCCGGGCCTGGTACTTGCCGGCAAGTTCGAAGAGGTAGTCCCGTTGGGCGTCGTCGAGACGTAGTACCTGCGCCAGAGTGGACAGCACCGGCCCTGATGCCTGTATGCGACCCTGCTCAAGGCGCGTGTAGTACTCGGTGCTGATGGCGGCGAGCTGAGCTACTTCCTCACGGCGCAGTCCCTTGACCCGCCTCAGGCCGCCCGTCTCGGGCAGCCCCACGGCGCGGGGGCTCAGTTCGGCCCGGCGGGCCTTGAGGAACTCGCCCAGCTCGTTGAGATGCGCGTTGCGAGTCATAGCGGCCAGTGTGGCACCGAATGAACCGAAAATGGGGGGTAAGGATTTATACCTGGAACCTTTCATACGGGTAAGGAATTCTCCCCTTGCGGATGCGCGTGAAGGTGCCAAAGTCGATGACGTAGCACACCGCACAAATCCGGGTGCCGGATTCGGCATCTGAAAGGAACCCTCATGAGCAAGGTCATTCTCGTCACCGGCGCCGGACGCGGTCTGGGCACCGACATCGCCCGCGAAGCCCTCAAGGCGGGCCACCAGGTCGTCGCCACCGGACGGCGCCCCGAAGAGGTGGAGAAGACCCTCGGTGGACCGCAGGACAATCTGCTGGTCACCAAGCTCGACGTCACCAGCCTTGAAGACGCACAGGCCGCCGTTGAGGCGGCCGTCGACCGCTTCGGCCGCATCGACGTCCTCATCAACAACGCCGGGAATTTCTTCGCCGGCTACTTCGAAGAGATCACGCCCGACCAGATGCGCCAGCAGATCGAGACCAACCTCTTCGGGCCCATGAACGTCACCCGCGCTGTCCTGCCCGTCCTGCGCAAGCAGCGCGCCGGCCACGTCATCACCCTCTCCTCCTCCGCCGGCATCATCGGGCAGGAGTTCTGTGTCGCCTACGCCGCCTCCAAGTTCGGCGTCGAGGGCTGGATGGAGTCGCTGCGCTACGACGTCGAGCCGTACAACATCCACACCACGGTCGTGGAACCCGGCTTCTTCCGCACCGAGTTGCTCGTCGACGGCTCCACCATCTGGCCCTCGCCGACCATCGACGACTACGCCGAGCGCACCACCGCCACGGTCGCCGCCTGGAAGAGCATGAACGGTCAGCAGACCGGCGACCCCGCCAAGCTCGCCCGCGCCCTGCTTGCCATCGCCGACCAGGACAAGCCCCTGCAGCGCTTCGTCGCCGGCGCCGACGCCATCGAAGGCGTCAAGGCCAAGGCCAACGAACTCCTCGCTCAGGCCGAAGCCTCCCGCGAACTCGGCGGCAGCCTCGCCCACGACGACACATCCGCCTGAAAACCGCGGGCTGTCGCCTGAACAGCGGCAGCGGCACTCTTCGAAGAAGTCATGATGGAGATCCTCAGCCAGCCGCCGTCCGCAAAAAGCCCCGCGAACATGTTCACTGGTGACGTCTGGTTCGACGTCATCTACCAGGGTCAGGAGCCCTCGCGGGCAACGCTGGTGTGCAGGCACCGCCCAGTGACGCGGCCGACGACCTCGCCGAGAACTTCGACCACGTGAACCCGGTCAACCTGCGCGGCATCGGGGCAAGCATGAAGCACGAGACTCCCATGGCCGCAGACATGGTCGAGAATCAGGCCGACGCCATGGCAGAGATCATGAAAGATCAGTCGAATCCACCGCATCGCCCATCGAGTTCCGACTCTGCGTCATTGGGGGATGGCGAGCAGGACCCGGCCACGGCCTCCGGTGTCGACGCGGTCGTGGGCCTTGGCGATGTCCTCCAGCGGGTAGCGGTCGCCAACATCGACGCTCAGGGCGCCGACAGCGGCCGCGGAGGTCAGGTCGCGGGTCGCCTGGCTTCTGGCCTCAGTCGGGAAGTCGTCACTGCCAAGCAGCCGCAGGGTGACGTTGTTGAACAGCAGAGGCCAGAATGGGATCTCAGTGCGGTCGGTGCGAGTGGCGTAGGCCGCGATCACGGCGTTGTTCGCGGCGACGGCGTTGTCGAGGTCGGCATTGTCCGACAGCGCCACCTCGATGATCCGGTCGACGCCCTGGGGTGCGTACGCACGGATCGCCGCTGCCGGATCCTCCTGGTCCAGGGCGACAGCATGGGATACAACGGCCGGGTCGACGCGGTCGAGGTCCGCACCATGGCGGACGGTGGCCAGCACGTCGGCGCCTGCCCAGCGGGCGAGCTGGGCTGCCAGGGAGCCCACACCTCCGAGGACGCCGTGCACGAGCACGAGCTTTCCCTCGACCGGCCCGTCGGCGAAGACGGTGCGGTGGGCGGTGATCCCGGGGATGCCCAGGCTCGCGCCGAGTTCGTCACTCAGGTGGTCGGGCAGGAGCACGGCCTGGTTGTCGGGTACGACGGTGTACTGGGCGGCGGTGCCGAAGGGCCTGTAGGACTGGGCTCCGTACACCCAGACCCGCTGGCCGAGTCGGCGGGCGTCGACCCCGTTGCCGACCGCGTCGATGACGCCGACGGCGTCGCTGTGCGGGATCACCCGCGGGTAGGGCATGGACGAGCCGAGCCAGCCGCGCCGCTTCTTGGTGTCGCCCGGGTTGACGCCCGAGAGGGTGACACGAACGCGGACCTCGCCGGTGCCGGGCTGAGGATCGGGCAGTTCGCCGACGCGCAGGACGTCGACCGCGGGACCTTGTTCGTCGTACCAGGACGCAAGCATGGGCAGGTACCTCCGGGGCCGGTCAGCTCGCGGGTGCTTCGAGCCTAGGGGGATCGTTGTCGGTGCGCGCTGCGGGCGGCTCCTCGCCGAGAGCCTCCTGCAGCCAGGCACGTTCGGCCGTGCTGATCGCACGGGCGGTGAGCAGCATTCCGCGGCGGTAGGGATCGGCGACCGCCTCGGCGCGCAGCGGCCTCTCGCCGTCGTAGAAGAAACTCGCCGGCTCCTCCAGGAACTCCAGTCGTCTGCGGAGCACCGCGTGCTGCTCGGCCACGTCGGGCAGGTGGGAGAGGAAGGCCAGGAGGGTGAAGAACCGGGTGAAGTCGGTGATCTCGTGGTCGGCCGGCTTGCGGAGGCGTCCGAGCAGCTCGGTGTGCCCGGCCTCGGTCAGGCTCAGCACATACCTCGCACCACCTGCGGATGGGTCGGCGCGCCGCTCCAGCAGGCCCGCCTTCGCGAGGCGGTTGATCGCCGGGTAGAGGCTGCCGTCGCTGACCGGCCGCGTGTATCCGGTCAGCTGCGAGACGCGGCGGCGCAGCTCGTGCCCCGGCAGGTGTCCCTCGGCCAGGAAGCCCAGGATCGCTAGTTCCAGCATGGCTCCATCATCACACGACCTGCATCGAATCGATGTGCACATCGATTCGATGCTACGGTGTAGATCCTGATCGACTCTTCTGGCCGGGGCCACCTCGCCCGGCCGCACCGGGACGCCCGTGACGACCACGGCTCAGCTGTGGGCGGGCAGTTGACCCTGGAGCGCAGGCCGCCGAGGAGCCGGTTCGCAGGCCACCGTCCGGTGTGGTGGGCCGTCGCCTCGTCGTGGTCGGTTCACCGGCTGTACCACTGCCACTTCTCGTCCTGTGCGAGGCGCCTCGCACAGGACGCGCGTCCGTAGAGGTAGGCCGTCTCCGGATCCCCTCGAAGGCGTGCGGAACCCTGGCCGCCGAACGCAAGGAAGGTGCCCGCATCCGCAGCGAGAGGGCATCCGCTGGGGCGGATACCCTCTCCTCGCCGCAGCCCTGACGCCCCGGCGAGCCTGTGCCGTCGGCGCGCTAGACGGCGGTGCGTCCTGCGTCGGCGGCGAGGGTGGCGCCGGTGAGGTAGCTCGCGCGGTCCGAGGCGAGGAAGAGGATCACCTCGGCGATCTCCCGCGGAGTCGCGAGCCGGCCGAGCACGGTGGTCTTCGCGACCTGCTCGGCGCCCTCCTCTCCCATGGTGGCCAGGACCATGTCGGTCCGCGTCGGGCCTGGCGCGACGGTGTTCACGCGCACGCCGGCCGGACTGAACTCGGCCGCCCAGGTACGCGTCAGCGACTCCAGCGCGGCCTTGGTGGCGCTGTAGACGGACAGCCCGGGCATGCCGATCCGGGCGGCCATGGTGCTGACGTTGACGATGCTGCCGGAGCCCTTGGCGATCATGGCGGGTACCAGGGCCGCGGTGAGCAGGTACGGCGCGCGGACGTTGGCCGCAAGGCTCTCGTCGAGCGTGTCGGGGTCCTGGTCCACGGTCGGCGCCCCGGGGAAGATCGCGGCGTTGTTGACCAGGATGTCGACGGGTCCGGCCGCTTCGGCGAGGTGGCGCAGCGCGGCCGGGTCGGTGAGGTCGGCGGCGACGAAGCGTGCCTTGCCGCCGGTGTCCGTGATCGACCGCACGGTCGCGGCGCCGCGTTCGGCGTTGCGGCCGGAGACGATCACCTCGGCGCCGGCTGCGGCCATCAGCCGGGCCGTTTCGGCGCCGATGCCGCCCGTCGAGCCGGTGATGAGGGCGACCTTGTCGGAGAGCTCCATGCCGGGTCCTTCCAGGAATCCGGCCGCGCACGGCGGCTGGAATGGGTTAGGTGACCCACAATGGTGCGAGAAAAATGGGTTGTCCAATCCAGAATCTGTTAGCGTTGCGCGTATGACTACCGAGGCGCGGCGGCCCGCCGAGAAGAAGTTGACCCGCAAGGGGCAGGAGACCCGGCGCCGGATCGTGGCCGCCGCCGCACAGCTCATGTACGAGCGGGGCGTGACCGAGGCGACGCTGGAGGACGTGCGGGCGGCCGCCGGGGTGAGCGGCTCGCAGATCTACCACTACTTCGCCGACAAGCAGGAACTGCTGCTGGCCGTGATCGAGTTCCAGACCGAGGCCGTGCTCGACATGCAGAAGCCGCTCTTCGCCGGGCTCGACACTATGGAAGGCCTACGGCAGTGGCGGGACGCGCTGGTGGAATACCAGCTCCGGCTGCAGTGCCGCGGCGGCTGCCCGATCGGTTCCCTGGGCAGCGAGGTCGCCGAGACCAACCCCGAGGCACGGCTCGCCGCAGCCAGCGGCTTCCTGCGCTGGGAGTCGGCGATCCGTAACGGCCTCCAGACGATGCACGACCGCGGTGAACTCGACGCCGACCCCGACGACCTCGCCCTCGCCACGCTCGCCGCGCTCCAGGGCGGCCTGCTGCTCACCCAACTGCAGCGCCAGGTCAGGCCGTTGGAGGTGGCGCTGGACGCCATGCTCGACCACATCGAAGATCGCACGAGGACCGCGGAAGAACGGCGTACACGTACGCCCGGCCCGTCCAGCGTCGTCACCTAGGGACGGGTGCCGCCGGCGTACCGGCCTCATCGCCACGCTCGCCGCGATCGACGGTCAGGGGCAGGTCTCGATGGAAGACGGCCATGGGTCGACCGGGGCCGTTGTACTCGTCGACGATCTTCGTGTCGAAGCCGAGGCTGCGATGGAACGCGATCGAGCCGGTGTTCCCGACCGACGTGATCGCCTTCAACCGCCGCGCACCTTGACGTTCCGCCGCTTCGGCGAACGCCGTGTAAAGGTCACGCCCGAGACCGGTGCCGCGGGTGTCGTCGCGTGTGGCGATCAGATGCACGTAGCCGGTGCCGTCCGGGGTGACGAACCCGAAGACGTACCCACGGATTCCGTCCTCGGCCCGGGCGACCAGACAGGTGGAACCGAACTCCTGGACCAGTGCCAGCAGATGCAGCGACCGAAGGTCGCGTTCGCCCCAGTACCGGGGGTGGTCGGCCAGGACTTGGTGGAAGTCGCCCACTTGGGCCGGTGCGATGTGTATCCCCATGGTGACGATCATGGCAGGCGCCGTCGCGCTCGACGGGGCTCACCGATTCGCCGGAGCGGGGCCATGCCGCTCAGTCCCGCGTGGCCGGGCTGAGCGGCAAGCACCACAGCAACATCTTTTGGACGTTCTCAGCGCAGGATGAGGTTGATCAGTCGGGCGCTCCGTTCGTCCTTCGCGTCGGTCGCCAGCGCGATGTAACGCGCGGTCAGGTCCGTGCTGAGACGTCGGTCGCGGCCGTGGCCGGTGAGTTGTCCGGCCGTCCGGTAGGTGAGGCCGTCGGTGCTGTACTCCGCCCGGAGGACCGGCACTTGGCCACCGGTCCATTCGGCACGGACGTCACGGACGCGGTGCTGATCGCCGAGGTCCACGACGATTCGGCCGTGCGGACCGGGCGTCCACGCGGTTGCCGCACTGCCGTCGACGGCGGCTTCGGGATCCGCCATGCCGGGCGGCAGGGGGTTGGTCGGGAACACGACGCGGCCGAGCGCGAGATTGTCCAGGGGGTAGGCGGTCGCCCTGGGCAAGGTGACGGTCGTGGCGCGGCCCGCACGGATCACCACCGTCTTCTTCTGCCCCTGTCCGGCGACCTGGATCCGGCAGGCCGGTCCGGTGAGGCGCGCCGTCGCGCCGTCGACGACCTCCACTCGCAGGCCCGTTGGGAGCCGATTTCCGGTGAGAGGCCGCAACGTCATGCGAGGCGGGAGCAGGCGTGCCTCCGCCGCGTCGAGATGTGCCTCGTACGAACTGCCCTCCTTGGTGAACACCTGCCGGCCTTCGAACACGACCGCTGTGGAGCCGAGTTGGGGGATGTCGACCGTCGTGGAGACCGGTGATCCGGACAGGTTGAACAGGCTGAGGTGGCTGTCGGTGAGTGCGGCACGGACCGCCTCGGCCGTGGCGAGGGGGACGGCGTCGTCCGCCAGGGCGCGCAGTTCGCTGACGGACGTGTCGGCGAAGCCTTCCACCAGGAGCGGTGCGGCCGGGCCGTCGGCGAGCACGACGGCGTCGCCGGAAACGGTGATCGGGTGCTCGGAGCCGGTGACCCGCAGGCCGGCCCGGCCGTCGATCTCCAGCCAGTTCCCCCGGCTGGAGACATCGGGCACCGGCCAGGAGGCGAGGTTGTTCCAGGTCGCTCCGTCCGTCGACCCCTGCACGATGTAGGCGCGGCCCGCGGCGGCTTCCCAGCGCAGGGTGACGCGGTCGACGAGCTGAGGAGCGCCGAGATCGACGGCGAGCCAGCTGTCCGCTCGGGGCCGGTCGGCCCGCGACACCGCCCATCGGGTCGTGTCGTTGCCGTCCACCGCCAACGCGGGCTCCCGGCCTGTGTCGTTGGAGGACGCCGTTGCCGTACGACCCTGGGCGAGGTCGGCTCCGCCCGCCCCGTCACGGACCTGGAGGGTGAAGACGGAGTACCCGTACGTCGGGTCCGGACTGACCCCGAGCATGCGCACGTGTCGGACCTCGGCGGGCGTGAACGTCACCTCGTCGACGCGAGGAGTCGGAGTCGGCGGGCGGGAGTCCTGGGCGGTGACGGTGGTGCTGCCTTCGGCGTATCGGTAGGTCCGCGAACCCGTCAGGCCAGGCACGCCCGGCATCGTCAAGTTGTGGACCTCCAGCCGCCCTTCACCCGCGGCGATGCCTGTCGTCGCGTAGACGACCGCTCCCGTCGGCAGAGTCGTCAGGCCCGCGTAGCCCGACGCCAGGCGCAGCAGCGTGGCACTGCCGTCGAAGCCGTCGCGGCGGCCGTCGTACACATGGACCTGCCGTCCTGTCACCGCGGTCGACGTGCCGGGGAGGAACATCGGGGTCGCTCCACTGACACGGAACAGCCAGTCGTCGTGGGCGGGTTGCCAGGCGAACTTCACGAACCCCGGTTTGGTGACGGCTCCCGCCCAGGCGGCCGCGGACTGGTGGGACAGCAGTCCGGGTCCGGCGCCGAAGTCGGTCACCCCCGCCGAGCGGGCGAACAACGCGGCCTGGGAAAGGGGTTGGACGACCCGCCCGAGGGCTCGGGCCCAGTGGTGCAGGAGGTAGCTGATGGCCAGTTCGGCGCGCGCCTCGGGTTCGTACTTCGGCTCACCGGAGAACTTCGCGAGCCGGTACTGCGGCGGGTATTGCTGGTACGCCTCCAGCCGCTCCGCGAGGGCTGTCTCGGCCCGGGCCGCCGCGCGGTCCCCGCCGACCTGGGCGAGGAACGCGAGGGGTATGACATCGCGTCCGTACAGATGCTCCCGGTCGTTGACCATGGGCATGAGCGGCTCACCAGCGTCGCTCATGACGCTCAGGAGAGTGCGCCACAAGGCGTCGGCGTTGGGCTGGTTGGTGAGGACCTCGGGCAGTGGCCGGCCCGCGGTGATGAAGTGCGCGGCATTGCGGCCCGACGTGCGCCACAGCTCTTCCTGGTAGTGCGGTCCGAACGAGCCGTGGTTCTCGACGATGAAGGTGTCGTAGGTGTTGCGCGCGGTGTTCTCGGAGACACGGACGCCGTCCACGAGGGCCGGGTTCGCGGCATCGGCCTGCGGCAGGCCCGTCTCGTTGCGCGACCAGCGGCCGAACGCCTGCGCCCAGTCCGCGTGCCGCGGGTCGTCCGTGGCCCAGGCGAGACCCGGAGCGAGGGACTGGGCGTAGACACCCATCTCCTCCAGCTTGGTGTCCGCTTCGTAACCGCCGAGCAGTCCGTTCGGGGTCCACCCGCCTGAACCCGGGTCGTTGCCGGTGCCCAACCCGGTGGTGTAGGCGGCCTGTTCGCGCGTGATGGTCTCGATGTCGGTGCGCGTCGCGCTGTCGAGGTCGTCCCACAGCAGACGGGCGGCCAGCAGGAAGTACAGCTGGAAGGTGGTGTCGAAGAACAGCGTCCGGCCCCACTCGGTGCCACCGGTGAGCCGGTTGCTCGCGGCGAAGTGCTTGATCGTGGCGAGGGTCCTGGACCTGAGGGTCTCTTCGTCGACGCCGGCCCGGTCGGCGTCGTAGGTGCCGTGCGTGAGTAGTACGGCGTTGCCGAGGACCACGGCGAAGCCGAAGTCCTTGGCGGTGTAGTAGCCGCGGGCCGCGTCCCACTGGGTCTCCGACCAGTGGGTGTGGTTCAGCAGGACGCGGTAGTAGGTCTCCGCCACCGGGTCCGGGGTCGGGGTCGAGGCCGGGGTTGTAGGAGAGTTTTCCTGGGCTTGGGCGGTACTGCCTCCTGCGGCGATCGGGAGGGTCGCCAGGCCGACGGAGGCGCTGAGGAGCTGGACGAATCGGCGGCGGTCGAGCTGTGATCTCGGGACCATGCGCGGGCCTTTCAGGCTTAGACAACGTTGTCAGCCGGAGTGGCGGCAATTCTTCAGTCCTGTTTCTCGGAGAGTCAAGAGGCCTGGCGCACGCGGCCGTTGATTCACAGGGAGCCCGCGCGAGGTCAGGTCGGGGTGACGCGCGGTCGACGGGGCTGGGACCTGGTGCCTGAGCGGGCGACCCGGTCTCCGTCGACCTCATCGTCACCGACGCCGCCACCGCCACCGATACCGACGCCGCCACCAGGCTCGGCGGGCCGGGATCCGGCATCGGCGACGGGCTCGCCGTCGCCCTCGCCCGAACTGTCCGTCTGATCGGTCTTACTGGACTCGGTGGTCGCGAACCTCGCCCTGTTCGCGGCTCAGTGCGATCTCGGGTTCTCCCACGAAGCCAGTAGATGGTGATGATTCGTGGCGCGGTATCGCAGCAGCCGGATGCGCCGCACAGCTGATCGGCACGGCGGGAACAGGGGAGTGCTTACAGCCAGCTACCTTGTTACCAGATACGGACAAAACCGACTGAACGGCGCCCGTTCGGGCCTCATCTCATGGGGTGCAGCGAAACAGCAGATGCGGTCGGTCTCCCCGTGGAAGCAGGGACGGTGCCGCATCCGCGACAGACCAAGGGGGTCCTTTCATCATGATCACGCACCGCGCCCGCCGTACCGCCCGCACCGCCGGCCTGGTCGCCGTCACCGCCGCGCTGGGGCTGGGTCTGACCGCTTGCGGTGGCGCCCACGACGGCTCGAAGGCGGCAGGCGGAAACCGCGTCGCTGACGCCGCGCAGGAGCGGTCTGTGCCCAACGGGGCCGACACGGGCAGTGCGAAGCGGGCCGGAAACGTCGGTGTCACCACAGTGGGAGCGCGCCCGGCGTCAGCCTCGGGCGGGTCGGAAGCGGCCACGGGCAAGGCCACAACCTCCGGTGCCAAGCAGTGCCGCGAAGACGAGTTGCTGGTCACCGCCGTGCACCGGTTCGCCGGTGAGCAGGGCGATCACCTGCTGGTGACCGCGTCGAACGAGGGCAGCAAGCCGTGCTGGGTCACCTCCTACCCGGTCGTGAAGCTCGGCGAGGACATCGACACCGCCGCGCTTCCGCACTCGAAGAAGGACAACCCGGGCGGCGACAAGCGCATCACGCTCCGGCCCGGGGGCAAGGTGTACAGCGCGGTCAACCTTTTCGTCTACGGCTCGAAGAACCACACGGCGCACTCGTTCGCCATCGCGCTGCGCGGCGCGGACGGTCACACCGGACCCTTCTACTCCGTCGACACCAAGGGACAGAAACCGCAGTTCAGCTGGAACGAGGCCGACGTGCTGAACTGGAACACCGAGAAGCCCTACGACTTCTGAGCATGCCGACCATGGGCATGGATACACGGGGATGTGGTGCGGCACGAACTCGGTCGGCCGCAGGACGAAGACGGTCTGTTCGTCTCGATGAAGACGCCGCTATACCATCCAGCCTGCCCATAGTCGATGTGCCGAATCCTCTTGATGTCCGCCGGCGACGACGGGTGGATGTCAGCGACGGCCCACGTCGAGACGCCGCATCGCCGGTCTTCCGCGGTTGGGTATGGATTGCTCATGGATTCGGGGTCATCTGGAGGTGTTCTGGAAGAGCCAGGAAATCCATTCCAGCTCCTCAGGCAGTGATCTCGATGACCACGACCACGACCCCGCGCCGGCTGCAACGTCCCGAGCCGCATGCCGCCTTCTCCGGCGAGCACGTGTTCAGTTTGCTTCTGGAGCACGGACCTCACGCTCCCGCCTCGGCCCGACATGATGCGCGCCCTGTTCTGGTCGCGTGGGGACTGGACGAAGACCAGGTCTACGACACCCTCCTGGTCATCTCCGAACTCGTCACCAACGCTGTCTCCCACGCTCTGCCTCCCGTCGTGCTGTACCTGCGTGCCTCCACTGAAGGGTCCGGGCCCGTCGAAGTCCATGTCAGCGACGGCGGACCCGAGACCGCCCCGGACAACTGGGCGGCTGCCAGGCCCGTTGAGGAACACGGCCGTGGAGACATGATCATCGCTGCCCTCACAAGCCGGGCCGGAGCCGGACGCGAGAGCGAAGGTCTCATCGACCACTGGGCGAGTTTCGACGCTGCGTGACCACACACCTGGCGGCGATCCTGACACTGAGTCAGGGATGTTCACCCAGTTCCATCACCGGGCTGACGCCCCGTCGCATCAGTACCCGCATGCACGGCAATTCCCTGTCGATCACGGATGAGCGCAGGGCTCCGACCTGCCGGACCAGCAGCCTGGAGCCCCGCTTCTGCCGACAGGCCAGACCCGCCTGGACCAGCCCGGGCGCGGCATCCAGCGGCGCGCTGATCCTGCTGGAGTACGCCCTCCCTCCACAGCCGACTGACGACTGATGACGGCCTTGGTGGACCGGCATCTGCGTCACGACGTACTTCGGAGATTTCCCAGAGTGGCCCGGATGGCGGGAGCGTAGGCGGCCACGATCTCCTCTTGGTTCATGTCGACCACTACGGGGATACGCAGCAGGTGGCGGGTGAGTGCAAGGCCGAGAAGTTGGGCCGATACCAGGCCGGCTCTGGCCGCGTTGCTCCGACCGAGGGCGGGGGCTATCTCAGCTGCGAAGATCTCCTGCATGCGCTGGGCGGCCCGATCATTGGTAACGGCAGATCGCAGCAGCAAGAGCAGTGCGTCGTCGGAGCCCACGCTGTCCCAGTGATGGAGGAAGCACTGCACCAATTCCTCGGCCAAGCGGTCGGCGGGAATGCTCGAAAGATCGGGAAGACTGAGAGCGATGTCGAGGGCGGCGTCGAATAGCTGTGCCTTGCTGCCGTAGTAGCGCATCACCAAGGACGGATCGATGTCTGCGTCGGCGGCTATGGCACGGATCGTTGTGCGCTCGAAGCCTCGGTCGGCGAAGCGTCGGCGGGCGGCGTTCAAGATGGCGGCACGCGTTCGATCAGATCGTCGCGAAGTGGGAATCTGGTCGGCCTTCACCGAACGTGTGCGAGTTCGGCAACGCCCAGGACACGTATGCCAGCCAGATGGTCGGGGCTTCTGTGCGTTGCTCGGGGGTGCCTGGATTCTCGGGTTCATTTGCAGCCACGCAGCCACGGAAGACCTCCTCAGGCTCCGGCGGAAGCCGGAATCAGAATGATCTTCCCTGTGGTTCGTCCTTCCTCGCCGAGACGGTGGGCGTCGATCACCCGGGCAAGAGGAAATATTCTGTCGACGTGGACCATGAGTCGACCCTCCTCGGCGAGAGAAGCCAGGGATTCGAGGTCGGCGCGATCAGGCTCGACGAGCATGAAATCGGCGCGGAGACCGTTGTCCTTGGCCCACCGGACCATTCTCGCGTCGGCTCCGTTGAGCGCGACGATCCGGCCGTCAGGCGCCAGTACTTTGACCAGTCCCTGGATTTGCCCAGCGACGGTGGCCAGCAGAACATCGATGTCGCTCACCTGCGAGCTCACGTCTGAGCTCCTGTAGTCGATGACCTCATCGGCACCCAAGCCCCTGATGAATTCGTGTTTTGCTCCGCTGGCTGTTGCGATGACGTGGGCGCCGCGAGCCCTGGCGATCTGAACGGCGAGGTGGCCCACGCCTCCCGCAGCGGCCGGAATGAGTATTCGCTGTCCGGCAGCGACCCCGGCCACCGTCACCAGCGCCTGCCAAGCGGTAAGACCCGCGAGGGGCAGGCCCGCCGCCTGGACGTGGCTCATGCCGGGCGGCTTGAGAGCAAGGTGTCTCGACGGAGCGGTCACGAACTCTGCGTAGGCTCCTGCCTCGGCGGGAAACCGTGGCATTCCAAAGACCTCGTCTCCTGGCACGAAGCGCGTCACACCCGCTCCCACGGCCGCCACCACCCCTGAGATGTCCCAGCCCACCGAGAAGGGCGGGTCACCCAGCCCCCCACCGGCGCGTATCTTCCAGTCGACGGGATTCACGCCGGCGGCCTTCACCTCGACCAGGACCTCTGCTGGTCCCGGTTCTGGCACATCGACCTCGACAACCTCGAGAACGTGCGGGCCACCCAACCTGCTCTGCATTACTCGTCGCATGTATCCATCGAAATCCGACGGATGGTGAGGAGACGTGAGTAGTCCATGCTCAACATCCGCCACCCAGTAGGTCTTCCATTTCACGCAAGGCCTACGAAAGAAGACGCAGCCTTGGTCAGGGATGAGCACCGTTTACTCAGGTGCCTTCAGGTCCTCGAACACAGGATGGACCCCGAATCGCCTTTCGGTGGGTCTGCGCAGGGGAGTCCTACGGGCGAACGCGGGCCGTGGCTCCTGTCACGGGCGCCGGACCACAGGGATCGAGTCATGCCGAACGAGGAACCCGTCGAGGCCCACCGGCGTGCGGAAGCCGACGCCGCACCAGCACGGTCCACGCGTTGGGTGCGTCGCGTTGCGGTCGTTGCCCTTCTGCTCGCCGCGGTCAACCTCCGGCCTGCGGTCACCAGCCTTGGCCCCGTACTCGAAGAGGTGCGCGAAAGCCTCGGGATGAGTGCCACGGCAGCAGGTGTGCTCACCTCCGTGCCCGCGGTGTGCTTCGCGCTGGTGGGATCCGCCGCGCCCCGCCTCGCCCGTCGTCTCGGGCCCGAGGGCGTCATCGCCCTCGGCATGGCAGCGATGACAGCCGGGCTCGCGGTGCGTCCCCTCGTCGCGGGAACCGGCCCGTTCGTCGCGCTGAGTGCGCTCGCCCTTGCGGGGATCGCAGTGGCCAACGTCCTCCTGCCCGTCGTCGTCAAGCAACGCTTCCCGGACCGGGTCGGCATGATGACCGGCCTGTACTCCATGGCCCTGAACCTGGGCGCCTCTAGCGCCGCCGCCGTCACCGTCCCGCTTGCCGAGGCCTTCGGCGGTGACTGGCGGATCGGCCTGGGGTCGTGGGCCGCCCTCGGCCTCCTCGCCGTACCCCCGTGGCTGCCCCTCGCTCGGCGGCCCGCCGAGCGCATCGCGGACACGGCCACCGCCCCGCGTGACTCGCCGCCCAGTCCCGGCGTCCGTATGACCCGAAGCCCGACCGCCTGGGCACTCGCCGTCTACTTCGGACTCCAGGCCACCGCCGCATACGTCGTTATCGGCTGGCTGCCGCAGATCTTTCGGGACGCCGGGCTGTCCGCGGAAGGCGCGGGTGTGTTGTTCGCCGTGACCTCCGTGCTCGGCGTACCTCTGTCGTTCGTGCTGGCTGCTGTCGCCGGACGGCTGCACCGGCAGAGCGGCGCGGCAGTCACGATCGGTCTGTTCGGGATCGCCGGCTACGCCGGGCTGTGGGCAGCACCGGCCGCCGCGCCGGTGCTGTGGGCCGTACTCCTCGGAGTGGCCAACTGCTCCTTCCCGCTGGCCCTGACGATGATCGGGATGCGCGGACGCGACAGTGCCACGGTGATTCGCCTGTCGGCCTTCGCCCAGAGCGCCGGATACCTACTGTCGATCCCCGGTCCCATTCTGGTCGGAGCGCTCTACCAGCACACCGGGAGCTGGCGGACACCACTCGCCCTGATGGCCCTTTTGATGCTGCCTCAGCTCGTCGCCGGCTGGCTCGCCGGGCGAGACCGCCAGATCGGCTGACCGAGGTGGCGACAGCGGAGGCCGACCACGGCACTGCGTATGCGTCGGCGATCCACCTCGGCGGCACGGAACCAGCAGATCCGTCGCGGATCGAGATCCTCCCGGAGGGTGATGCCGTGCTGGTCGAGGTGGCCTGGCCGGACGGCACAGCGGATGTCATCCGCCTGCCTGTGTCAGGCGGACGTTTGATCCGACGTGGCACTGGGCCTGTACCTCGTTCGCTCGGAACGCCGATGTCTTGAAGGCCAAACGGCCGCGCCGGGAACAGCCGGTGCTGTCGGGACGGTTGCACCGAGCGTGAGACCGGCTGCGCACGGGCGGCGAACACGGAGACCATGCGGTCGTCCACCCCAGCGGGACTCGGGCCCCGGGTCGCGGTACGCCTGCCGCGCTCTCGCATCACGACGTACGTACTTCTGCAGGAGGACTTCTTCATGACTGACCGGCCCTTGACGCTGATGGCGGTACATGCCCACCCGGACGACGAGGCCACCGGAACCGGAGGGGTTCTCGCTCGGTACGCGGCGGAAGGCATCCGTACGGTTCTCGTGACCTGTACCGACGGCGGCTGCGGCGACGGGCCGGGGGGTGTGAAGCCGGGCGATCCCGGCCATGATCCGGCGGCCGTCGCCCGGATGCGCCGTCAAGAACTCGAAGAGAGCCGTGATGTCCTGAAGATCAGCGATCTGGAGATGCTGGACTACGCCGACTCCGGAATGATGGGCTGGCCCAGCAACGACGCGCCTGGAGCCTTCTGGCAGACCCCCGTTCAGGAGAGCGCCGCACGGCTTGCGGACCTCATGCGGCACTACCGACCCGATGTGGTCGTCACGTACGACGAGAACGGCTTCTACGGCCACCCCGACCACATCCAGGCCCACCGCATCACGATGGCGGCGCTGGAGATGACCGAGCTGACACCGAAGGTGTACTGGACCACGATGCCTCGCTCGATGATGCGGCGGTTCGGCGAGATCATGCGCGAGTTCGGCGAGGACATGCCGGAGCCTGATCCCGCCGAGGCCGCCGAGATGGCGGAGATCGGCCTTCCCGACGACGAGATCACCACATGGGTGGACACCCTCGCCTTCAGCGGGCAGAAGTTCGACGCGCTGGCCGCGCACGCCAGCCAGGGAGACAACATTTTCTTCCTCAAGCTGGGCAAAGAGAGGTTCGGCGAACTGATGGGCACGGAGACCTTCGTACGTGTCCAGGACCCCACCGGCACGGCTCTGCCCGAGAACGACCTCTTCGCCGGACTGCGCTGATCCCGCCTGATTTCCATGCCGTGGGCGGTCCCGGCGGGCTCCCTTCCGACGGGAACCCATCGGGACCGCGCTCACGCCCGGGTCAGCGGACCGTGGTGACTCGGTGCTCCTTCAGCGAGGCACAGTTGGAGCCCGTCACGTAGGTGTACACGTTGTCGATGTGCCCACCCCAGTCGACGCAGTGGCCCTTGCCGTACACATATCCCGGTCCCGCGTACGACGTGTACAGGCCCTCGTCCTCGGCGTACGCGTCGGTGTCGGGAATGTAGACGTACGCACCCATCTCCCGGGCGACACCGGGGTTGGTGCGGATGGTCGCGACGCAGTTCTTGCCGTTGGAGGCGTTGTAGGTCAGGTAGACCGTGCCCTGCGTGCCGACCGGCGTTGAGTTGACGGTCTTGTAGCTGCTCCCGCAGACCTTCTGCGGGGTGGTGTTCGGGGCTGCGGATGCCGGCCCGGCCAGTGCGGTCGTGGCACCGACCGCCAGGGCCGCCGCGGCGGTACCGCTGAGTACGGAACGCTTGAATCTCATATTTCCCCCTTGGGCGGTTAGCTGTGCTTTGCTCCTGACAGGTCAGACACGTGCCGTCTGTGTGAGGTTGTGACTCAATACCGGCTCGATCAGGCCGAGTTGGTCGAGCGGAGCCGGAGTGCGGCCGGACGGCTGTGACCTCACTGGGAAGGGGTGCGGAGCCAATGCCACGCCCGCAGTCCTGTGGAAGCGGCGCAGACGCACAGAGGCAAAACACCAGGCAGCGGGGCAGATGCGGCCCCGCCCCCGCCGAGTCCGTACGTTGACGCATTCTCGGCGCAACCCCTGATGGACCTGGACCCTTGACATTCGGGTGGCCCCAGCAGGGGCGGGCGGGGTGAGCAAGACAGGCGAGACTGCTGAGGCGACCTGAAGCGGGACGGTCGGCGCCGCCCTGCGTCCGATCGGAGGCACGCGGCGCCGTTCCCTAGCGGCCGACCGTGCTCCAGTCGGCGGGGGTGGGCGGCACGGAACGGCCGGCGACGTGCTCGTGGAGGCGCCGGGTCGGTTCCGGTAGGTCGGAGGCCGGGAAGTCGATGAGCATCCAGCCACGTCGGGACTCGACCCACTGGGCCATGTGCGGCAGCTTGTCCGGCCAGGAGGCGCACCTTCGTATGACGTCATCGCAGGAGCATAGAAGTGAGCTACGACATCGACGCATCGGCGTCCCTGGGCTGCATGGTGCGCCCGCCGGGCCGACTAGGACGCTCTGAGGGCGATGTGCGTGAGATTCCCTGCTGATTGCAGGCGCCTCCGCCGGAGGTGCGGTGGAGGCTGGAGCCCAAAGCCTCGCACCGCTTCTCCTTCATGGATGATCAGTCCTCGGGGAGGAAGACCTTCTCCATGCCGTCTCGCAGGCCCTTCACGAAGCGCTCGTCGTCATTCGACACCGGGCCCTCCAGGGCGAAGAGCGACTCGCCATGCAGCGGCAGGGTGTCCCAGGTGCCGGCCAGCGCTCGGGCGCGGTCCTCACCGAAGAGGTGGGAGACGAGCGCGATGGTGCTCGGGTGCACTGTGGCGGCGCCGCCGGCGGTGAAGACCTTCGCCTCCGGCAGGACCGACCATGCGCGACGCGGCTCCGCCACGTCCGCTCCGAGTTCCCTCAGCCGACGGCCGAGAACGGCGGCGGCCTGGAACTGGGTGCCGTCGAGGATGCCCGATCGGAAGACGACGCCGACTCCTGCGCAGTTCGCGGCCACCCAGCGATTCGCGCTGTGGTGCGCGCGTATGAAGTCAAGGATCTGCGGGTCGCGGGAGGCTGCGCCGCCCCCGATACCTCCGGGAACGTAGATGAGGTCGTACCGGTCGTCGGGGCTGACCTTCTCGGTCTGTATCTGCGCGCCCATGTGGGTGGTCACTGTTCCGCCCGCGAAGCTGCCGAGGGTGACCTCCAGGGCTTCTCCCTGCTGGCTGAGGTCGTAGGCAAGCGCCTTGAACAGTTCCCAGGGTGCGAAGAGGTCCTGCTCGCCGACGTTCGGGAAAGCGAGGAAGAGGATCCTCCTGATGTCGTTCATGGTGATACTCCTTGTTCAGCGGATTTCCCGCTTGTGTGTGGTTCTTCGGATGCCTGAAACGTATAGAGGGGCTCGACACTCCCGAATGAGTACCTGGTACTCACATTGCTGAGGGCGCGCGATGTCGGGGCCGGAGCAACCGGATCGGCGGTCGGTTGCAGCGCGGGAACAGGCGTCAGACTCGGGACAGTTGACGCTTCTCGTCCGGTTCCTCGGGTGCAATTCCCTGTGCGGTGGAATCCAGCCTCGCGCGAAGTTTCTCGCCCTCCACGTCAACGTCGGGCAGAAGCCGGTCCAGCCGGCGGGGCAGCCACCAGGCCTTGTGCCCGAGCAGTGCGAGGACCGCCGGGACAATCGTCATCCGGACGACGAACGCATCGATGAACACTGCGATGGCCAGTCCGAAGCCAATCATCTTGATCATCGGCTCACTTGAACCGATGAACCCGGAGAAGACCGCGATCATGATCACCGCGGCTGCGGTGACCACCCGAGCTCCATGCTGGAAGCCGGTGACGACGGCTGTCCCCGGCCGTTTTTCTCCGACATACGACTCACGCATGCGTGACACCAGGAAGACCTCGTAGTCCATGGCGAGCCCGAAGACCACGCCGATCATGAAGATCGGCATCATGGACATGATCGGGCCTGCCTGTTCGACGCCGAACAGGGAGCCCAGCCATCCCCATTGGAAGACCGCGACGACTGCGCCGAGTGCTGCCGTTACGGAGAGCAGGAAGCCGAGCGCGGCCTTGAGCGGGACGAGCACCGACCGGAAGACCAGCATCAGGAGCAGAAACGCGAGGCCTACCACCAGCGTCAGGTACGGCAGCAGTGCATCGTTCATGCGCTGCGAGAAGTCGATGTTCATCGCTGTCGTGCCGGTGACCAGGACATGATCGTCGGTGGTGTCTCGGATCGAGTGCACCAGTTGCTCGGTGGCGACCGAGGAGGGCCGATCCTTGGGGATGACCGTGATCATCGCGGTGTTGCCGGCCTTGTTGATCGTCGCCGCGGAGACCGAGGCAACACCCTCCATGTCCTGGAGCGTTGTGCGAGTGGCGGAGGCGGCATCGCGGTCGCCGTCGACGACCACCGACAGAGGTCCGTTGTACCCCGGACCGAAGCTTTCGGACAGCAGGTCGTACGCTCTGCGCTGCGTGGTGCTGACCGGCTGAGAGCCGTCGTCGGGCAGGCCCACCTGCAGTGACGCGGCAGGGATGGCGAAGACGCCAAGGCCGAGCAGACCCACGATCAACACGGCGGCCGGTCGACGCAGCACGAAGCGCGCCCACCGAACGCCGCCGTTGGGCGTTGCCGAGGCCCGGCTTGCCGTGCGGGGCGAGACGCGCCGGCCGGCGAAGCCGAGAAGGGCAGGAATCGCCGTCAGGGCAATGAGAACGGCAAGGACCACAGTGCCGGCGGCAGCGAAGCCCATCTTCGTCAGCAGCGGAACGTTGACAACGGCCAGTCCTACCAGGGCGATCACCACGGTCAGGCCTGCGAAGACGACGGCGGAGCCGGCCGTGCCGACGGCCCGGCCCACTGCCTCCTCGCGATCGTGCCCCTCCGCGAGTTCGGCCCGGTAGCGCGAGACGATGAAGAGCGCGTAGTCGATGCCGACCGCGAGTCCGATCATCATCGCCAAGGTCGAAGTGGTGGAACCGAGTTCGAAGGTGCTCGCCAGCGCAGTGATGGTGGAGATGCCGATGCCGACTCCGAAGAGTGCGGTCAGCAGGGGCAGTCCGGCGGCCACCAGTGATCCAAGGGTGACCACGAGGACCACCGCGGCGATGACTACGCCGATCACTTCGCCGATGCCGGGCTCTGGTGAAGTCTGGAGTGCCGTCCCACCCACCTCGGCGGTCAGACCACTCTCGCGAGCGTCGGTGGCGACGTCATCAAGTGACTTGAGAGTTGCGTCCGTCAAAGACCCCGGAGGGTTTTTGTAGGTGACGGAGACGAAGGCGGTCGACCCGTTGGGGGATACGGCCTTTTCCTCGTACGGATCAGTGATGGACACCACTTGATCCGGCCTCGACCTCAGCTCTTCCACGAGAGCCCTGACGGCCGCCTTGTGGACCGGGTCGGACACCTTCTCCGATGCGGGGGCTTTCAAAACGATGTGAGCTACAGCGCCATCGGGGCTAATCCCGGGGAAGCGCGTTTCGACAAGCCCGACGGCCTTTTGGGCCTCTGTTCCTGGAAGTGAGAACGACGACGCGACGGTACTGGAGGCCACACTCGCGCCCACCGCGGCACAGCCGAGCAGCACGACCCAGATCACGGCGACGAGACGGCGGCGCCGAAAGGCAGCCCTGGACAGCAGATAGAGGAACGTAGCCACGGAGGCTCCCAGTCGGATTGGGGGGACAGTCAAAGACGCGCCGCGGTGGTGGCGTCCCCAGACGTGGTGAGAGCGGAACGCGGAGACCATCCATGGACACGTCCTCTTGATGCCTACGGTGGGCTACGAGTGATGCGAGCACCTGAGTAAACGGTGCTCAACCTCCCGCGAGAGCGGGGCCGGGAGCCTTCCCCGGCTCCACCTCACCGGGGCCGCGGTCAGCTCGTGGCCTCATCCGGCGACGAGACGCGACAGGAGTCCGCTGTCGATGTTGCCGCCGCTGACAACACAGACGTGCAGCTTGCCGGAAGGCAGCTCGTTGCCGTGGTGGAGATACGCCGCCGTGGCGACGGCGCCCGAGGGTTCGGCCACGATGTGGCTCTCGCGTGCCAAGACGGCGACCGTGTCACGGATCTCGTCTTCTGACACCGTGATGATGTCGTCGACGTACTTCTGGATGTGTGCGAAGGGAATTCTGCCTACGGAACTGCTGCGCATGCCGTCCGCGACGGTGCGGCCGGTGACGTTCGTGGGCCAGCTGACGCGGCGCCCGCTGTGAAAGCTCTCCCGGGCGTCGGCGGCCGTCTCGGGCTCCACGCCGACAACCCGTACGTCGGGCAGCAGTTGCTTGAGGGCGACCGCGACCCCGGAGATCAGGCCTCCGCCGCTCACGGGAACGACGACCGTGTCCGGCATCACGCCCATCTGCTCCGTCTGCTCGAAGATCTCCAACCCCACCGTGCCCTGGCCGGCGATGATGTCGAGATCGTCGAAGGGCGGCACCACCACATAGCCGTACTCCTCGGCGAGTGCCTGTGCGGCTGCGGCGAGGTCTGCGGCCGGAACCTTGCGCACGTTCGCGCCGAGATGCCGAATGGCGTCCACCTTCACCTGCGCGGCAGTGTCCGGCACGACTACCGTGACCTCCACCCCCAGGGCCCGGCCGGCCTGGGCCAGGGCCTTGCCGTGGTTGCCGCTCGACTGCGCCACCACTCCGCGCTCGAGTTCCTCGCCGGAGAGCAGAGACAGTCGGTTGTAGGCACCGCGCAGTTTGAAGGATCCGGTGGCCTGAAGATTCTCGGGCTTCAGCAGAAGCGTTCGTGAGGCGTCATCGGCCCAC
Source organism: Streptomyces sp. NPDC001002 (assembly GCF_053599215.1). Classification (NCBI taxonomy): domain Bacteria; kingdom Bacillati; phylum Actinomycetota; class Actinomycetes; order Kitasatosporales; family Streptomycetaceae; genus Streptomyces; species Streptomyces sp. NPDC001002. The sequence continues at coordinate 70,354 of NZ_JBSFLV010000017.1, forward strand.
GGGCACGGCAGGAGAGGCGTGCGCAGAGTCACGCCGTTGAGGCGCCGGCCCGCGGCACGGATGTCATCGAGGCCCAGAAGTGTCATCACAGCTCCTTTGTGAGGTCGGTTTGCGATGTCGGGCCTCCACCATCGGCATCCGCAGCACATCCGACATGAGCAACCGATACTCGACCTGTGACGTGCGCTGGCGTCGCCTACCGATGTACCTCGCGGGCGTGCGCCGGAAGCGCTGCGGGCCGGCGTGGTGCGCCGAGCATGTCGAGAGCGACCTCTGCGGCCGCCAGATCCTGGACGCCGAGACCGACGAGCTTGCAGATGGTGATCTCTTCGTCGCTCTCCCGGCCGGGTGCCGTTCCGGCGAGGACTTCGCCGAGTTCCGCGTGGAACCGGCGGCCCTCTTCCGGGAGCCGCGACAAGTCGCCGTAGAGGGCCGTGAGTTCACGGCTGTCGACCACGATCCGGTCTGCCCGCATCAGGCTTCCCGCGGTCAGTTCCGCCTTCGTCGGATCGTCGGCACCCACCGCGTTGATGTGCAGTCCAGGTGTCAACCATGCTTCGTGCACCAGGGGTTGGGTGCTGGAGGTCGCCGTGACCAGAATGTCGGCACCCTCGCACGCGGCCTGGGCACTGTTCACGCCGGTGACGCGCAGGTCCGGTCGCCTTGCGCGCAACGCCGCTGCGAGAGACCGGACTTGGGACGCGCGCCGACCCCACACCCGGACGTCGCGCAGCGGGAGTTCGTCGGCCACGGCGAGCGTCTGGAGATAGGCCTGCGTGCCGGTGCCGACGACCCCCAGCACTCGGGAGTCGTGACGGGCCATCGTCCGTGCGGCGAGGGCTCCCGCTGCGGCCGTCCGTACGTCCGAGAGGTGGTGCTCGTCGTCCAGGAGCGCCCGCAGGTCGCCGGTCGTGGCGTCGAACACGGCGACGACGCCGCTGCTGGGTGTCCCGCCGCGGCGGGCGCGCTCCAGGAACCACGAGGCGACCTTGACGGTGAAGACCTTCCGCCCCGGGAGCCACGCCGACTTCACATGGACGTCACCGTCGGGGCCCGCGGGTGCGAACACCGCGGCCGGTGAGTCACCGAGCCCCCGGCTGTGGTCACGCAGGGCGGCCGCGACCGGCTCCAGGACGTCCCGGTAGCCGACTGTGCCGCGTATCTCCTCCGGGGAGAAGTAGGCGGGAGCGCCCGTCACTGCGGCAGCTCTTCGAGGCGACCTTGGGCGACGACCGCGACCTCGCCGCCCACTCGCACCGAGGTGATGTCCGCCGAGTCGCCGTGGGCGCTGATCGTCATCTCGCTCGGGCGGCCACAGAACCTGCCCTGACGCAGCACCTGCCGGTCGCCGTCCCCGAGCCGTCCGTGTCGCCGAAGGTAGGCGGCCACGCACCCGGCGGCGCTGCCGGTGGCCACATCCTCGACGACACCGTCGTTGTTCCAGTGCCGTCCCTCCAACGCATCGGCGTCCAGCAGGTAGGCGAACTGCGCTCCCGACCGGGCCAGCGGCTGCCCGATGTCGCTCGTGATCCTCGCCCGCTGCAGGGCGCCCGTCCGTACAGGAACGATCAGATAGTCCAGCCCGGTCGAGACGATCTCGGGACGCAGTCCGTCGTGGAGATCTCGTTGGTCCAGCGAGAACCAGGAGGCCAGGTCCGTGAGCACCGGCTGCCCGAGGAACTGTGGCGGGCCCTGGTCGAGAACGCTCGCGTACCGCCCGCGGCCACGGCGTTCTGTGATCACTTCTACCGTCCGGGCCTTCAAGTCGAGCGACCATGTGCGGGTGGTATCGCCGCCCGCCATGGCATGCAGAACGCTCGCCGCCCCGATGACCGGGTGTCCGGCGAAGTCCAGCTCTTCGCTGAGATCGAAGACCCGGGCGCGCCAGGCATCGCCGACTCCGTTCGTCTCCTCAAGGAAAATGGATTCGAAGTGACGCATTTCCTGGGTGATCCGCTGCATTTGTGAGCCACTCACGCCGGCCGCATCGGGAAAAACAGTCAGGCTGTTTCCGCTGAAAGGCAATTTGGTGAAGACGTCGACATGGAAGTAGTGCATGGACCGAAGTTACCGATGGGCTGAAACGAAAGGAACCCGTCCATCCGACAGAGGGGGCATAGCATGTTGTTATGGCCCCCGATCTTGAGACGGCACTGCTGCGCGCATTCGTCAGCTCTGTGCGGTCTGGCAGCATCAGCCGTGCCGCCGTCGCCCTCGGCCACAGTCAGCCGGCTCTCAGCAATCAGCTCCGCAGGCTCGAACGCACCGTGGGGCAGGAGCTGTTGCACCGTGGAACGACCGGAGTCTCCCTGACCAAATCGGGAGAAGTCTTCCTTCCCTATGCCGAGCGGATCCTCGCGCTCTCCGCTCAGGCGCTCTCGGCGGCCGGTCCTGTCGTCACCGGACACTGCGGCGTGGGACTGATGGAGGACTTCGTGACGCCGTCCCTGGTCGAGGCGCTCGGCGACTTCAGCAGGCTGCACCCGAACGCGAAGCTGGAGCTGGTGATCGGTCCGGGTCGTCTGATGAAGCAGGCGCTCGCCGAAGGGCGGATCCAGCTCGCCCTGTGCGATCCCTTCTACCTGGCAGAGACACCTCGCTGGACGGTCCGTCTTCCACTTGTCTGGTCGGCGGGGAGGGATCTCGACGTGCGCCAGGACCCTCTCCCGCTCGTTCTCTTCTCCCAGCCGTGCCGTTGGCGGGCTCCTGTGATCGATGCTTTGGAAGCCGCAGGCCGCGGGTGGGATGTCGTGTTCGAGAGCACAGCCCTGGGTGCGGTACAGGCTGCTGTCCGTGCCGGCCTCGGTGCCACCGCGCTGCTCCCGGCAAACGTGGGACCCGGCACGGCAACCGACGCGCTTCCGGCCCTCCCCGAGGTCGAGATCGCCCTCGTCCGCCCTGCCGGGACTGACGGTGACCTGCTTCTCGACGAGGTGGAGAATCTCCTGCGACGACTGACCGACCTGGCGGCGTCATCAGGCTGAGTGAGATCCCGGTGCGGAGCACGTAAGAGCAGGAAATCACTCACGCTGCCCACCAGCTTCGCGTTTGAATTCACGGTCACGCCGCCGATGAGGCCGCGCAGGTGAGTATCTATTGCTCATGCCTCACTACGGGCCTGGCAGCAACCCTGGTATTCGGCCCCGATGCGACGCAACGTCGCAGGTGAGCAGGCATTGCTGACTTCGGCGGATCATCGCGGCTGGAACTGCGCGCACGCGCGTCCTCGCTGATCTCGATCCAAGGGATGTCTTCTCATGAACGCAGGACACACATCGTCAGGCCGGCCCGACGATCCAGTGCGAAAGGTCCGCCACGGTGCCGTTCTGGCCGTGACCTGCCTGGCTCTGGCAACGGTCGTCTCGGCGATGGCCTCACTGAACGTGGCGTTGCCCGACATCGCCCGTGAGACCCACGCCACCCAGACCCAGCTGTCGTGGATCATCGACGCCTACAGCCTCGTCTTCGCCTCTCTCCTCCTCCTCGCGGCGACTCTCGGTGACCGCTTCGGACGCCGGAAGGCACTCCTCGGCGGGCTCGGACTGTTCGCGGCAGTGTCGGTGACCGCGACGTTCTGCTCGGATCCAGGGGCTCTCATCGCTCTTCGCGCCGTGCTCGGGGTGGCGGCGGCATTCGTCATGCCCGCCACGCTGTCGACGATCACGAGCACCTTCCCTTCCGCTCAGCGGGTTCGGGCGGTCAGCATCTGGGCTGCGGTCGCGGGTGCCAGCGCCGTTCTGGGACTGCTTGCCTCCGGCGCGGTACTTGAAGTGTGGTCCTGGCGGTCGGTGTTCTGGCTGAACGTGATTCTGGCCTCGGTGGCCGTCATCGGGACCTACTTCTTCGTCCCGGAGTCCGCAGAGCGCGAGAAGCACCGCGTCGATGCGGTCGGAGCCGCTCTCACCGTCGTCGGACTGGGCGTACTGGTCTACTCGGTCATCCAGGCGCCCGAACACGGCTGGGGCAGCGTCCGCACGCTGAGCGGCATCGGCATCGGCCTCGTAGTCCTGGCCGGCTTCGTCGGCTGGGAGCTGAGGCACCCTCACCCGTTGCTGGACCCCAGGCTGTTCCGCAACAAGCCCTTCGCAGCCGGAACCCTCTCGATCACACTGCAGTTCTTCGCCTTCTTCGGGTTCATTTTCGTGATCATGCAGTACCTGCAACTCGTACGGGGAGACAGCGCCCTCGTCGCCGCCCTGAGCGTGCTGCCCATGTCCGCCGCCATGATTCCCAGTGCCCGTCTGGCCCCACGTCTGGCAGCCAGGCACGGTGCACGCCGTCCCTGGGTGGTCGGCCTGATCGCTGTCGCCACAGGGCTCCTAGTGCTTGCCGAGCTTGACGCCGGCAGCTCCTACTGGCTGATCCTGACCGGTCTCATCCCCTTGGGCGCGGGCATGGGACTGGCCATGACTCCGGCCACAGCAGCCATCACCGATGCACTGCCACCCGCCTTGCAGAACGTGGGCTCCGCGGTGAACGATCTGTCCCGCGAACTGGGAGGTGCCCTGGGCATCGCGGTCCTCGGGAGCGCCCTGAACGCCGGCTACCGGAGCAACCTCGACATCGAGGGACTTCCTGCCCCGGTCGCTGACGCGGCCCGCTCCTCGCTCGCGGCGGCCAACGTGGTGGGCACCAAAACAGGAAATGCGTCACTGATCGAACAGGCGCGTGACGCCTTCTCATCAGGACTGCATCTGGCCCTTCTCACCGGTGCCGGCGGCGCCGTCCTGGCTGCCGTAGCCCTCACTCTCCTCCTGGGACGTTCCAACCGCGCCTCCACCGTTCCTCCGATCGACTCGCCTGAGGACGAAGCCCTTCCGGCACGCGCCATGTGACACGACACGAACGGAGGTGGCGCGGCGCCCGCCGCGACAGCAGGAGTCCGTACTGGATGGAGCAGTACGGACTCCTGTCGTCGCGCCGAGACGAGCGGCGTCCGGGCGTGTTTGCCCGTGGCGCTCAGTCCGCGCCGACTTCGACAGGCCGTCCTGCGATCGGGCCCGTGACGGCGAGATCGTGTTCCGTGTTACGCCCGTTGTTACGCCCGTTCAGAAGGTTCTTCGTTCTTCAGGACCAGAGCGAGATCCGCGCGACTGCGGACCCCGAGTTTGAGATAGATGCGCTGCAGATGGTTGTCCACTGTGCGGACCGAGAGCGTCAGATGCTGCGAAATGGCTTTGCTGGTCTTTCCGGCGGCAGCCAGTAGAGCGATCTCCTGTTCACGTTTCGTGAGCGGTTCGACAGCGCCGGCGATGGTGGACAAGAGGGGGGTCCGGGCACCCTCGCACCGGTCGGCGAGACGCGTCGCGTCAGCGGTGGCGGCCGTGACCTTCCTTGCGTCTCCTTGTCGTCTCCAGGCGGTGGCGGCCGCAGCCGCTGATTCGGCGGCGAGGAGCCACGCACCCATGTGTTCGAGCTCCTGCGAGCACATCATGAGCGGCTGCGGATCCTTCTGCGCGAGGGCGGTCACGAACCGTGCGCGTGCAGGGGTGAATGCGCCGTCGACCTGTGCGGACAGTTCGGTCATGCGCTCTTGTACCGCCTTCGGGTCCCCCAGACGGGCGATGTCCGTCAGCAGATTCGCTTCGGAGACGAGGTGACCAGTGCCTCCAGCCCTGTCCGCAGCGGTACGCAACAGCCCCCTGGCACGGCTGAGTTCGCCACGAGCAGCGTGCAGCCAGGCCATACCGAGCGACTCCTCGCCGCTCAAGCCGCCGCTTGCCGCGATGGCTTCGTACTCGGTGACGAGCGAGGCGGCCGTGTCGACATCGCCGATGAGCGCTGCACACGCCATGAGCCCCGACATGTGCAACCGAGTGACCCTGTCCAGGTGGTACGTGCGTGCTGTGGCGACACCTTCGGCGTACCAGCGGCGGGCGCTGACCGGGCGGCCGGCCAGCCACTCGGTGCGGCCGCTCTCGAAAGCCAGGAACTGACGCGCCACCGGCGAGTGCGCGGCCTGCAAACTGTCCGCGGCGCCGAGACAGAGCCGGCGGGCCTGGTCTATCTCTCCCATTTCCATGAGCGCCAGGGCGAGTGGTGCGACCTGCATGGAGGGGTGGGGGAGCAGCTTGCCCTCGCCGACTGCTTCGTGGGTGGTCTTGGCGCGTTCGGACAGGGCCCGGGCCCGTTCGACGTTGCCGACGAACGTCAGACCGAGGGTCTTCGCACTGATCGTTGCCAGCCAGACGTCCAGAGCCTCCTGGGGTGGGTCATCGGGCAGGTCATCGAGAATCTCCAGCCCCTGGACCGGCGAGCCACCCACCGTGAGCATGGCTCCTTCCATGAGGTGGAGCTGCTGAGCGGCACCCGGGTCGGACAGGGTGGAACGGGCTGCCGCGCACACGGCGACAGCCTGGGCCGGGTCGGGGTCGGACCAGAAGAGGTTGGTGCAGCGAGTCGTCGCCGTGAGGAACTTCTCGTAGTCGTTGCGGGTGTGCGCGTCGGCTTCGGCGAGGACGACTTCGGCGCGGTCGAGCTGGCCGGTGTGCATGAGGGCCCGGCCAAGAAGCACACGGCTCTCCGTGGTGTGCTGGTCGCTTTTGATCGCGGTGAGCAGCTCAATGGCCTGCTCGTTGTCGTTGGAGTTCATGGCGATCGTGGCAGCCTGTCGGAGCAGGTCGGGTGCGGCGGTGCCAGTGGCGGCCAGTCGCCAGGAGGCGACGTGCAGGGCGTCGTCGCGTCGTCTGAGGCCGTGGGATTCGATGCGCGCGGCTTGGCTGAGGGCAAGGTCGTAGCGCTGGAGAGTGGAGGTGTCGGCAGCGATGACCTCCGCGTACAGAGGATGCGCCAGGGCGACGACCACCCGGGCCCCCTGGACGGAGATCTCGACTATGCCTGATCGCTCCAGGTGCTCCACGTCCGTGCGGTCGGCGAGTGCAGTGGCATCGGAGAGGGAGAGCGCGCGGCAGAAGGCGAGCGTTTCGAGCAGGGGCCGTACCGCCGGCGGTGCGGAAGCGATCCTGTCGGCAATCAGATCCTTGAGGTGCGGGGTGACGGGAAGCGATTCCTCGGTGGTGTCCCAGACTCCGTCGTTGAGCGTGAGCTTTCCCTGGGCTGTCGCGCCCAGCACGAGTTCTCTCAGGAACAGCGGGTTTCCACCGCTGGCACCGAACAGCGCGTGGAGAGCGCGTCGGCTCACGGGACCCTTGAGGACGTGCTGGAGGAGCTCATCGACTTCGTCGCGCACCATGTGGTCAAGGTCGATACGGCGGATGTGGTCACCGCGCTGCAGCAGGGCGTTGACGACGTCACTGGCCTGCTCACCGGTGCGGGCGGTGCCGATCAGGACTATCGTCCCGGAATCGAGGAGCTGACCGAGCAGAGCAGCGGATGAATTGTCGAGCAGATGCAGGTCGTCCACGAGAATGACGGTTGGCTGGATCGGCTCTGACAGCGCCTGGGCCACGGCCTGGAATCCCTGCACTGGGTCGGTCATGTCGACACTGGCAGGAAGGATGTGGGCGATCGCGCCGAGGGGCACCTGGGCCGCCGCCCGGCTTGCCACCGCGTTGGCCGTGCGCCGCTTGCCTGCAGCGGCCAGGTCCAAGAACTCCTGCGTCAGCCGGGTCTTTCCCACCCCGGCGGGTCCACAGACCAGCCAGCCGCGAGTGCGGCCGACGGACAGTTCCTTTCGGAAAGAGTCCAGGTGAGACTGCCGCCCCACGAGTGGCCATCTGCCTTCCCAGCTCTGCATAACGTACCGTCCAGAGGCTGACAGATCCCTCATGCTACGCGTACGTTCGCCGGCTCGACCATGGAGTGGCCGGCTGACAAAGCGGACTGCATCTCCGCGTCGCCCGTGCAGACGCTCGCCGCCCAAAGGAAGACAGTGCGATAGAGGTCGGATGCGTGCCAGCACGCTGGTACCGGGTGGGCGACGTCGACGGCGTCGCCGTGAGCGCGTTGGTCACGGGCGAGGCGGGCGGTGTAGTGGCCGCCGCCGCAGCCGAGGTCGAGCAACCTCTTGCCGCCGATGGTGCCTCCTTACGCGTTGTCGATGGGCTGTCCGTCCGGCGAGACCTCCGGCGTGAACTCGGAGTCGGCCGCGGACAGATCGAGCAGATCCGGCGCGTCGTGTTCGGGTGTGCCGGCCTCGGCGTAGTACATGACCATGGAGTGGCCCGGGGAGCCCTGCAGGTGCATGGTCCGGTAGCCCAAGGTCAGGTCGCCGGCCTCGGGATGGGTGAATGGGCGACCCACCCGCAGGGCGTCGCGCCTCGTCGATTGCGAAAGTGCGGTCTTGGACGACCTTGCCGGCGGCGCGGTCCGCGTGGAGTCCCTGTGGGACACGACCGTGCTGGCCGCTTGGAGACGCATTCCGGTTGGGCCGCTGTATCCGCTAACATAGAATAATTAGATAGATGAATAGCCTGGTGAGGGCGAGGAGTGGCCGTGGACTTCGGGTTGACCGACGAGCAGGACCTGTTGCGCGCGACGGCACGGCAGTTCGTCGCCGATGTGTGCCCGGCCGAGAAGGCCAAGCGGTGGGACGAGGAGGGCGTCGTGCCGCCCGAACTGTTCCGCGGCATGGCCGACCTGGGGTGGTTCTCCCTCCCGTTCAGTGAGGAGGAGGGCGGCGACGGCGGCAGTCCGCTCGAACTCATCCTGATCGCCGAGGAGTTGGGGCGGGCCAGTTTCGATGTCGCCATGTGCTACATCGGCGTCCTCATCCCGGGGATCACCGTGTTCCGGTGGGGCAGCGAGGCGCAGCGCGACTTCATTCGTGAGCAGGTGATGACCGGGCGCCATCGGCTCGCCGTCGGCCTCAGCGAGCCGGACAGCGGGTCCGATGCCGCCGCTCTGCGCACCACCGCCGAGGATCACGGCGACCAGTTCCTCGTCCGCGGGCAGAAGGCGTGGTGCACGGGCGGCGGCCTGCCCGACACGACCATCGCGACCTACGTGCGGACCGGACCCCGCGAACCCAAGCACGGCGGCATCAGCCTGCTGCTCGTCGACCCCTCGACCGACGGCGTCGAGGTGCGGCGGACGCCGACGCTGGCCCGGCACATCCTCGGCACCAACGAGGTCTTCTTCAACGACGCCCTCGTCCCGAAGGAGAACCTCGTCGGACCGCGCGACGAGGGCTGGAAGGTCATGCTCTCCAACATCGAACTGGAGAAGGTGATCATCACCGGGGGATATCTGGGCGCCGCGCAGGCCACGTTGGACGAGATGCTGGAGTACTCCCGCACGCGGCACGCCTTCGGCCGTCCGATCGGGAACTTCCAGGCCCTCGCCCATGACATGGCCGACCTCCAGACCGAGATCGACTCCGCCCGGCTGCTCGCCTACCGCGCTGCCTGGCTGCTCGCCCAGGGCAAGCCGTGCACCCGGGAGGGGTCGATGGCCAAGTTGAAGGGGTCGGAGACCTATGTGGCTGCCGCCCGGCTCGGGATGCAGGTCTGCGCCGGGCACGGCTTCTCTACCGAGAGTGTGATGAGCTTCCGCTACCGGGAGTCGATCGTGGCCACGATCTCCGGGGGAACCAGCCAGATCCAACGCAACGGGATCGCCCGGAGCATGGGGCTGCGCTCCTACTGACCCCCGCCGTTGCCGTTGCCCGCGCTGTGGCCCTCGGCCTCCTGGGCGGCCAGCCACTCCTCGTGCCGCGCGAAGTGGCCCTGGTCGCGGGTCACCCAGATCCCGGTGACCCGAGCCAGCACGGCACGGGTCGGCAGCAGCACCATCTCGCCCGCGATGTACCAGCGCCGGCCCTCCCGCCGCTCGACCCACGCCCGCACCTCCAGCGGCCGTTCCACCGGCACCGGCTTCACGAAGCTCACGCTCAACTCCGCCGTCACGCTCAACACCCGGTGCAGCAGCGGGAGATGACCGAGACAGTCGTCCAGTACGGCCGCCGTCCAGCCGCCGTGCGCGACGTTCGGGCCGCCCTCCTGGTCGCGCGGACAGGTGAGCTCGAAGACCGCCGCGCCGTCCTCGTCGAGCCGCTCGCCCTCGACACCCAGACGGCAGGAACCGACGACGCGGCACGCACCGCACAGTGCCACGCCACCGGAGGTGCGGGGCGGCTCCTGGAAGTCCGCGCCCGCCCAGGGCCCCGTCGGCATCCTGGCCCCGCCAGTCGTACTCGTCACGCTGCTTCTCCTCGGATCGGCCACATGGATCGGCCACACGGATCAGACATTCGGGTCAGACATCGGCAAGCAGCGGGCGCAACTTCCCAGCGATCAGCTGGACTTGGCGTGCCACCATCTCCTCGGGCATCCCCGCCAGCGATGCCCACAGGAACACCCCTTCCACCGGCAACCCCGCCACGTACGCCCTGACGGCGTCCGCGATGTCCTGTGGGGTGCCGTACAGGAACTGACCGACACCGGTCGCCCGCAGCCCCGTCTCCCGCCACTTCTCGGGGTCGATGGGGCGAGGGACGGGCTGCTCGGTCCCCTCGACCATGTACCGGCGATAGCTGTCCCACTGGTACGCCAGATGCTTGCGCACCACCGGCCAGTCCCCGTCGGGGTCCTCGGTGACGAACGTGGTGAACGAACCCTGCATCCGCGCCGCCGATGCGTCGTAGCCGCTCTCGGCGAGTCCGTCCCGGTACGGCGTCAGCAGGGCCGGGTTGAGGGACAGCAGGCCGGTGCCCAGCCGTCCGGCCCGGCGTGCGCCCTGCGGGCCCTGGTAACCGAGCCAGATCGGCAGCGGGTCCTGGACCGGGCCGGGAGTGACCAGGGACTCGGACCACAGGCCGCGGATCTCCCGCACCCGCTGGTCCGTCGTGGAGTAGCGCCGGGCGAGATCGGCGCCGTAGAGCCGGTACTCGGGTACGCGGTAGCCGGTGCCGAGTCCGAGGTCCAGGCGGCCGTCGCTGATGATGTCGACGATCGCGGCCTGTTCGGCGAGCTCGGGGGCCGCGTGCAGGGGCGCGGGGATGACCGCGGTGCCCAGCCTGATCCTGCTCGTGCGGGCGGCGACCGCGGCGGCCATGGTGAGCGGCTGCGGGAGGTATCCGTCCTCGAAGCCGTGGTGTTCGGAGAACCAGACCGAGTCGAGGCCGAGCCGCTCCGCCTCCTCGCACATCTCCAGGGCGAATCCATAGACGCGTGACCAACTCTGTTGCCAGGGCGGGGGGTTGCGCATGTCGAAGTAGATGCCGACCTTCATGAGGGGCCACCTCTCCTTGTGTTGTCGGCGAGTCGGATCGTGGCGCGGGCGACGGCCACGCCGTCCCCGGGCGGCAGCAGCCGTACCGGACGCAGGTCCATCGACTCGATCTCGGGCAGGTCCTCGACCATCGCGGAGATCCGCAGGACGGTCTCCTCAAGGGCCGTCAGGTCCACACCCGGGCCGCCCACCCGGCCGTCCAGCAGTGGAGCGGCCCGCAGGGAGCGGATCATCTCCCGGGCGTCGCGGTCGCTGAGCGGGGTGATCCGGTGGGCCACGTCGGCCATCAGGTCGGCGTAGTCCCCGGTGAGACCGAACGCGATCACCGGGCCGAAGACCGGGTCCGCGCGGACTGAGAAAAATGCGTCCGGGCCAGGGGAGTTCGTGTCCCGGACCGAGATGCCGTACGCGTCCAGCAACTCGGCGGCGACGTGCGGTGGTACGGCTCCGGGAACGCACCCGGCGACGAGCGAGTGGGCCCGGTCGGTGTCGACCCCCGGAAGGTCCGGTATGACCCCCGCAGGGGTGCTGCGCCACGCCTGATACGCCGCCGCGTGGCCGAGCGAGGTCGCCGCGGACTCGGGGAACGCGTAGGTCGGTACGACGAGTTCGCCCCGGTGCAGGAGATCGGCGACGCCCGCCCCGCCCAGGAAGCTCGCGACCACCGGCTTCTCGGGCGCGGACTCGGCCGCGTCGAGGATCGCCGCCGCCACCTCGTCCGGCTTGTCCGCCAGCGGGGGCATGAAGAGGACCACGGCGGCGTCGATGCCGTCGTCGGCCAGTACGGCGTCCAGCGCCTGCCGGTAGTGCGTGGCCGTGGCCATAGGGGTGAGGTCGATCGGGTTGGTGACCTCCGCGCGGGGCGAGAGCGCCGTACGGAGGGAGTGTCGTAGACGCTCATCCAGTGCCGGCACCCGCAGTCCGCTCGCCTCGCACGCGCCGACGGTCAGCGCGGCGGGGCCGCCCGCGTTGGTGATCACGGCGACCCGGTTGCCCGGCGGGGGCGGCTGGTGCGACAACAGGAGGGCTACGTCGAAGAGTTCCTGGAGGCTGCGGGTGCGGATGACGCCGGACTGGGCGAAGAGCGAGTCGACCGCCGTGTCCGCGTGCCCGGGGTGCACCGCGACGATGGGCTTGCGCGGCGCGACCCGGCGCGCGATCCGAGCGAACCGACGCGGATTGCCGAAGGTCTCGACGTGCAGCAGCACCACCGAGGTCTCGGGGTCCTCCTCCCACCACTGGAGCAGGTCGTTGGTGGAGACGTCCACGGCGTGGCCCACCGACACGAACCCGGAGAAGCCGAGCCGCAGCCGCCGGGCGAAGTCGAGCACCGCGAGCCCGAGCGGCCCGGACTGGCTGGACATCGCCACCCGGCCCGGTGTCGGCAGCGCGGGAGAGAAGGTCGCGGCGAGCCGGGCCGCGGGCGTCGTGTTGACCACGCCCATGCAGTTCGGGCCCACGAGCCGCATCCCGGAGGCGCGGGCGAAGCGGGCCAGCTCCAGCTCGGTTGCCCGGCCCTCAACTCCCGTCTCCCCGAAGCCCGTTGAGACGACGACCACCGCCTTGACGCCGGCCTCCGCGCACTCCCGTACGACATCGGGTACCGCCTCGGCCCGTACGGCGACCAGCGCCAGGTCCGGCGCCTCGGGGAGCTGCCGGAGGTTCGGATAGGCCCGCGCCCCGGCGACCTGCTCGGCGCGCGGGTTGACCGGGAACACGGGGCCGCGGAAGCCGCCCCGCAGCAGGTTGGCGACGATCTCGTGGCCGATGGTCAGGGGGCTGCGGTTCGCGCCGATCACCGCGACCGAGCGGGGTTCGAGGAGGGGGCGCAGGGAGCGTCGTACGGCCGTGTGCTCGCGGCGTTCGGCGCGGGCGACGGCCTGGGCCTGTGGGTCGACGGCGATCTCGAAGTGGACGATCTGGCCCGGCGGCCCGGACTCGACGCGGTAGCCGGAGCCGAGGAACACATTGATCATGCGGGTGTTGTCGGCGAGGACGTCGGCCTCCAGGACCCGGATGCCCCGGGTGCGCGCGGCGGCCGCGATGTGCTCCAGGAGCAGCCTGCCGAACCCCTCGCTCTGGTGGTCGTCGCGGATGGTGAAGGTGACCTCCGCGTGCTCCGGTTCCTCGGGGTCGCGGACGTAGCGCACCAGGCCGGCGATCTCGTCGCCGGCCAGGGCGACGAGCGCCAGTTCGTTGAGGTAGTCCACGTGGGCGCCGCGCCGGATGACGTCGTCGCGGGCGCGGACCACCGGGCCGAGCGAGCGGTACGCCAGGGTCGCCCGGGACAGGCCGCCGACGAAGGCGACCAGGCGGTCGGCGTCCTCCGGCCGGACGGGCCGGACAAAGGTCGACCGGCCGGTGCGCACGAGGTCCGGTCGCTCCAGATCCTCGGGATACGGCGGACTGCTCATCGGGGTGTCGCCGCTCAGACGGCCGCCTCCTGGGGAGTCTGCTCGGGCAGCCGGAACAGTTCGTTGAAGGTGCCGCGGGTGACCCGCTCACGGATGTCGGCGGGCACGCCGTCGAACAGCTCGTGCAGCGTGGACTGGGTGTGGCCGTAAGTGCCTTCCAGGTGGGGGTAGTCGTCGCCCCACATCACGTTGCGGTAGCCCGTCGACTCGACGATCTCCACCGAGCTCTTGTCGTGCTGGAAGGAGGCGTACACCTGCTGCCTGATGATCTCGCTGGGCAGCCGGCTGAGCTTCGGCCGGACGAACATGCCGTGCTGGCGGTAGGCCTCGTCCATCCGGTCGCCGATGGCCGGCACCCAGCCCGCGCCGCCCTCCGCGATCAGGATCTTCAGGTCGGGGTGCCGGTCCAGGGCGCCGCCCGCGACCATGTGGGACACCACGCGCATGCCCGGGTAGGTCGTCTCCATGTAGTTGACGACCGCGCCGCCGGGACCGCGGAAGACGACGTTCTCGCCGCCGGTGCCGATGTGGAAGCCCAGCACCAGACCGGCCCGCTCGGCCGCCGTCCACAGGGGTTCCCAGCGGTCGAGGGCGTACTCCTCGCCGGGCCGCGTCTGGCACGGCAGGAACACCGACTGGAAGCCCATCTCCGCGACCCGCTCGACCTCGGCGACCGCGTCCTCGACGTCGGCGGTCGACACACAGGCGGGGGTGATGATTCGCCGCTGCTTCCCGAGGACCTCGGAGTGCGCCCAGTCGTTCCAGGCCCGCACGGTCTCCCTGGCGAGTTCCCGCTCGGTGATCGACACCAGCCAGAACCCCATGGAGGGGAAGGCCAGTTGACCCCAGACGCCTTCCTGGTCCAGGTCCTTGAGGCGTACGTCGAGGTCCCGGGCGCCCGGCGGCCGCATGGCGTCCATGAAGTCGTTGAGCTGGCGGTCGATGCGCTCGCCGTCGATGTACAGGACCTCGTACTTGTCCCCGCGCTCACTGCGCGGCGCCCGGTCGGCGAGGCGCGGCGGCAGCGCTCGGATCCACAGGTCGTCGGGCTCCATCACATGGGAGTCCCCGGAGTTGACCCAGATCTTCGTCATGGCGCTCCTTCGGGTCAATAGATGCAATCAGTTAGCGATATTAATCATATCGGCCGCCAGGTGGAAGGCCGGGTGGAAGTTCGGGGGAGCGGAGACTGGGAGACGCGGAGGTCGGGAGGCGTGGAGGTCGGGAGGTGCGGAGGTCAGAAGAGGTGGAGATCGGGATAGGCGGAGATCAGCTCCGGCGTCGCTCGATCTCCTCCACCAGCTGCGGGAGCACCTGGAAGAGATCCCCTACGACGCCGTAGTCGGCGAGTTCGAAGATCGGGGCGTCCGGGTCCTTGTTGACGGCGACGATGGTCTTGGAGGTCTGCATGCCCGCGCGGTGCTGGATCGCCCCGGAGATGCCGGCCGCGAGGTAGAGCTGCGGGGAGACCTGCGTGCCGGTCTGGCCGACCTGGTGGCTGTGCGGGTACCAGCCCGCGTCGACGGCGGCCCGGGACGCCCCGACGGCAGCGCCCAGGGCGTCGGCGACGCGCTCGATGACGGCGAAGTTCTCGGCGCCGTTCACGCCCCGGCCGCCGGAGACGACGATGTCCGCCTCGCTCAGTTCGGGGCGGTCACCGCGCTCGCGGGGCGTGCGGGACAGGACCTGCACGGCGGCGGAGGCGGGGCCGAAGACGATGTCCCGCTTCTCCAACTCGGCGGTGACGGGGGTCGGTTCGGGTGCGGTCGCGTTCGGCTTCACCGTGATGACCGGCGCGCCCCGGGTGACGTGCGCCGTCACCTGGTAGGTCGCCGCGAACGCGGACTGCTCGGTGACCGGGCGGCCGTCCGCGCCCGCCGTGATGTCGACGGCGTCCGTGATCAGCCCCGACCCCAGCCGAAGCGCGACCCGAGCGGCGGTCTCCTTGCCGTCCGGGCCCGACGGCAGCAGGATCGCCGCCGGCTCGGTGCTCTCAGCGATCTGGGTGAGGGCATCGACGGCCGGAGTGACGAGGAGTTCCTCGACCTCGGGTGCGTCCACGACGTACACCTTGCCCGCGCCGTACCGGCCGAGGGTCTCGGCGGCAGTGTCCGTGCAGGGGCCGAGGAAGACGGCCGACGGTTCGCCCAACCGGCGTGCCAGGGTGAGGAGTTCGAGGGTCGGCTTGCGGACGACGCCGTCAAGGTGATCGACGAGTACGAGGATCTCGGCCACGGTTGCGGGCTCCTTGGGTGGGTCGGACGAACTGGCCAGTCAGACGAATGTGCCGGTGAGGCGGACTGGGCGGTCAGGCGGACGTGTCGGCCGGGCAGACTTGTCGGTCAGGCGAACTTCTTGGCGGTGAGGAACGTGGCCAGCCCGATGCCGCCCGTCCCGTCGTCGGAGACGAGTTCTCCCTTGGTGCGCGGCGGACGCCTGGTCGCGGTGTCCACCGCCGACCGAGCGGCCGTACGGCCGACCTGTCCGGCGTCGATCCCGAGGTCGGCGAGGCCGAGGGTCTCCAGGGGCTTCTTCTTCGCGGCCATGATCCCTTTGAAGGAGGGGTAACGCGCGTCGCCGGAACGGTCGGTCACCGACACGACGGCCGGCAGACCGCTCCGGACCCGCACGGTCGCGGTGTCGCCCTCGCGCCGGCCGGTCAACGCCCCGTCTTCGACGCTCAGTTCCTCGATGTGGGTGACGGCCGGGACGCCGAGCCGCTCCGCGAGCAGTGCGGGTACGACTCCGGCGCCGCCGTCGGTCGAGGCCATCCCACACAGTACGAGATCGAAGCCGTGCCGTTGGATCGCCTCGGCCAGCACGAGCGAGGTGGCGAACACGTCGCTGCCCTCGATGTCCTCGTCGGCCACGTGCACCGCCGAGTCGCCGCCCATGGCGAGCGCCTTGCGCAGGGCGTCCTTGGCGTCGTCCGGACCGACGCTGAGGTAGCAGATCTCGACGTCCGCGCCCGACTCCGCGATCCGCAGCGCCTGTTCGACGGCGTACTCGTCGAGCTCGGACAGCAGTGAGTCGACCGCCGCGCGGTCGGTGGTGCCGTCTTCGGTGAAGGTGCGGTCCGCCGTGGCGTCGGGCACGTGCTTCACGCAGACAACGATCTTCACATCGCCCTCCCGGGGCTCTAATGAGTGTTAATAGTTAACTATATAGATCGAGCGAGCGCGAGAGTTCGTCGCGATTCAGTCGAATTAGTTGACTGATTGCGCTGATAGCTGGAAGATCTGGGCAGCTGAGCCGCGAGGAGGCGCCATGGCCCGGGACAGGGACACCGGAGACAGGGTCACCGGGGACAGGTACTTCGAGCCACAGGTGGAGACCATGGCCCGGGACCAGCTGCGGGCACGGCAGGAGGAGCGGGTGGTGGAACTCGTCGAGTACGCCTACGCCAACTCCGCCTTCTACCGCGCACTCTGGGACGAGCACGGGGTGCACCCGCGCGACGTCCGTACGCTGGACGACTTCCGGGCCCGCGTCCCGTTCATCACCAAGGACATGGTGCGCGCCCACCGGGCCCGCACCGGCGACCCCTTCGGCGGGCTGCTCTGTGTCCCGACCGAGGAACTGACCTCCGTCTCCTCCAGCTCGGGCACCACCGGCGACCCGGAGTTCTTCGCCGAGATCTGGGAGGACGCGCCGCCCCTGGTCACCGCACAGGTGCGTGACCTGTGGGAACTCGGCCTCAGGCCCGGGGACCGGGTGCTGAGCCCGCCCGGCACCTTCCGCAACCTCATGGATCCTGGCTACCAGGCGCTCGGCGCGGTCGTCATCGAGGTGGACACCTGGCTCGGGAAGATGGACGAGGTCGTCGAGGCCCTGCGCACCTACCGCCCGGCCTACCTCCAGATGATGTATCCGCAGATGGTGGAGCTGGAGCACCTGGCCGCCCGGACGGACCTCAAGGAGGCGTTCTCCTCCCTCAAGGGCGCCTCCTGCGCCGGGCAGCCCCTCAGCCGGAAGATGCGCGAGCGGATCCGTGAGGACTGGGGCATCGACGTCTACGAGTACACCAGCGCCGCCGACACCGGCACCGCCTGGGAGTGCCGTGAGCACGACGGCTTCCACCTCTGGGAGGACACCGTCTTCGCGGAGTGCGTCGAGGTCGACGAGCACGGCTGGCGCGACGCGGCGGAGGGCGACCTCGGCGAACTGGTCGCCACCGACCTCGACAACCGGGCCGCGCCGCTGATCCGCTACCGCAGCGAGGACCTCGTCCGCCTCTCCCGGGACCGCTGCGGCTGCGGACGTACCCATGCCCGCATGTGGGTAGCCGGCAGGCGCGGCGACGAGACCCTGGTCCAGGGGCGTTCCGTGGTCCTGCGGGACATCTGGCAGGCGGTGGAGGACCAGCCCGAGACCGTGGCGGGCGTCTTCCAGATCGTCCGCGCCGGACGCGAGGTCGACGAACTGCGCCTGCGCGTCGGCTACGACCCCCGTCTCACCGGCGATGTCGACGCCCTGGCCGGACGCCTGGGCGAGGCCGTGCGGGAGCGGACCGGCGTCAAGCCGGTGCTCGACATGCGCACCGAGGAGGACCTGTTGAAGACCATGACCAGTGTCGCCAAGTTCCCTCGGGTGGTGAAGAGTTGATGGCCCGCGCCGACACCCTGGCCCGGGCCCGCACCCTCGACCGGCCTGAACTCGCCTACCTCGTACGCTTCCCCACCCCCGACGGCATCCGGGACATGGAACTGACCTGGTCCGAACTCGCCCGCGACACCGGCTGGGTGACCGCCAGGTTCCGGGACCACGGACTGACCGCCGGACAGCGGGCGTTGCTGACCACCTCCGGCTTCGAGGGCTTCTGGGGCCACGCTGTGATCGGCGCCCTGCGCGCGCTGAAGGTGCCGTACGGCATCGCCGAGGCGATGGGCTGGGACCACAGGAGGACCGCGGTCTTCCACCGCGAACTCGACCCGCACGCGGTCATCGGCCTGTCGGCCGAGACCCTGGAGGGGCTGGCCGGTGCGGCCGACGTCGGTGAGATGTTCCGGACGACGCCGGTCGTGCTGGCCCGGCCCGCCGCCGTACCCGTGCTGCGCGGGGTGGGCGTGTCCGCCGCCGTGATCGCGACCGTGGGACCGGCCCTCGCCCTGGAGTGCCCCGAGCGCGGCGGCGCGCACGTCAACGCGGCCGAGTGGCGGGTCGGTGTGCGGGACGGGCAGCTGTCCGTGGCGGCGGGGGAGGAGCGCACATCACTGCTTCCCGAGACCCCGCTCGGCATCGCCGGACGCGTACTCACCGGCCGCTGCGCCTGCGGCAGCGAGGACCCACGGGTCGTCTTCGCCGAGGCCAACCAGTCACCGTCATCGAGGAGTTGAGGATGTCCGAAGGAGTGGTCGACGGCCGGGTCGTGGTCGTCACCGGAGCCGGCAACGGGATCGGCCGGGCACACGCCCTGGCGTTCGCCGCGCACGGCGCGAAGGTCGTGGTCAATGACCTGGGCGGGGCGCGCGACGGCGGAGGTGCCTCGGCCGGGCCCGCCCAGACCGTGGTCGACGAGATCGTCGCGGCCGGCGGCGAGGCGGTGGCCAACACGGACGACATCTCCGCGTGGGACGGCGCCGGCCGGCTCGTACAACAGGCCGTCGACACCTACGGCGGCCTGGACGTGCTGGTCAACAACGCCGGCATCCTGCGGGACCGGATGATCGTGTCGATGACCGAGCGGGACTGGGACAGCGTGATCGCCGTCCACCTCAAGGGCAGCTTCGCCACCCTGCACCATGCTGCCGCGTACTGGAGGGAGCGCGCCAAGTCCGGTCGCGACAACGACGCCCGGGTCATCAACACGACCTCGCCGTCCGGCATCTTCGGCAACCCCGGCCAGTCGAACTACGGCTCGGCCAAAGCCGGCATTGCGAGCCTCACCGTCATCGCCGCGGCCGAACTCGCCCGCTACGGAGTGACGGTGAACGCCATCGCACCCACCGCGCTCACCCGCCTCACCGAAGACATCGAGATGATGAGACAGGCCGCCGAGGCCCAGGACCTCACCCCCGAAGCCATCTCCCCGCTCGTTGTCTGGCTCGGCTCGGCCGCCTCGCGCGAGGTCACCGGCCGGGTCTTCGGCGTCGTCGGCAACCGCATCACCGTCCTCGAAGGCTGGGTCAACGGCCCCGGCGCGAGCGCGGAGTCGCGCTGGACACCGGAGGAACTCACCTCGGTCGTCCCGAACCTGGTGGCCAAGGCGGCTCCGAACGCCGACGCCCTCGGCAACCGGAACGGGGCGTGAGGAGATGACGACGACTCAAATACCGGTCGCCGACGGCCTGTTCACCTGGCCGCCCGACGAGAGCACGCCCCTTCGTCTCATCGGCTCCGAGTGCACGGACTGCGGACTGGTGAGCTTCCCCGCCGCCACGGACTGCGTCCGGTGCGCGAGCACGGAATCCAAGGAACGGCTCCTGGCGGACCGCGGGACGCTCTGGACGTACACCACCCAGGACTTCCGCCCGCCGTCCCCGCCGTACGACGGCCCCGAGGCCTTCGAGCCGTACGCCGTCGGCTACATCGAACTCCCGGGTGAGTTGCTGGTCGAGGCCCGCCTGACCGAACCCGACCCGGACAAGCTGCGGATCGGGCAGGACATGCGGCTGACGCTCGTGCCGTACCGCGTGCAGGACGACGGCACCGAGGTCATGACGTTCGCGTTCGCTCCGGCTGAGGAGGAGACACCGTGACCGAGGCCGTCATCATCGGGGTGGGACTCCATCCGTTCGGCCGCTTCCCCGGCAAGCCCGCACTGGACATGGGGGCGGACGCGGTACGGCTCGCGCTCGCCGACGCGGGCGTCAACTGGCCGCAGATCCAGGGCGGTTACATCGGAAGCTATGAGGTCGCCAACCCGGACGCGATCGTCGCCCGCCTCGGCCTGACCGGCGTACCCCTGCGCGGGGTGTTCAACGGCTGCGCCACGGCGGGTACTTCAGTGGCCCTGGCCGCCCGCGCGATCG
Organism: Streptomyces sp. NPDC001002; assembly: GCF_053599215.1. Taxonomy (NCBI): domain Bacteria; kingdom Bacillati; phylum Actinomycetota; class Actinomycetes; order Kitasatosporales; family Streptomycetaceae; genus Streptomyces; species Streptomyces sp. NPDC001002. The sequence goes on from NZ_JBSFLV010000017.1 coordinate 90,869, forward strand.
AGACCGGCGAGCACGACCTGACCATCGCGATCGGCCTGGACAAGCACCCGCGCGGGGCCTTCGCCGCCGACCCCTCCGTCGCCGGCATCCCCTCCTGGTACGGACAGACCGGCCTCTTCCTCACCACGCACTTCTTCGGCATGAAGATCAACCGCTATATGCACGACCACGGCATCTCGCACGAGACGCTCGCGCGCGTGGCGTCCAAGAACTTCGGCAACGCGGCCCGGAACGAGAAGGCCTGGCGCCGAACTCCCCTGTCGGTGGAGGAGATTCTGGCCTCACCCGTGCTCAACTACCCCCTCCGTCAGTACATGTACTGCGGCCCGGACGAAGGAGCGGCGGCCCTCGTGCTGTGCCGGGCCGACCAGGCCCACAAGTACACCGGGAAGCCCGTACGGATCCGGTCCACCGCCCTTTGCAGCCGCCGGCTCGGCGCCTTCGAGGTGCAGAGCCCGTCGTTCCCGGTCGGGGAGGTCGTCGCGAGCCCGACCGTGGACGCCTCGCGGGAGGCCTACGAACGCGCGGGCATCGGCCCCGAGGACGTCGACGTCGCCCAACTCCAGGACACCGACGCCGGATCAGAGGTCATCCACATGGCCGAGAACGGCCTCTGCAAGGACGGCGAGCAGGAACGCCTCATCGCCGAGGGCGCGACCGAGATCGGCGGCAGACTCCCGGTCAACACCGACGGCGGACTGCTCGGCAACGGCGAACCGATCGGCGCGTCCGGGCTGCGCCAGATCCACGAGATCGTGCTCCAACTGCGCGGTGCGGCGGGAGACCGACAGATCCCCGGTACACCACACGTTGGCTACACCCATCTGTACGGCGCGCCGGGCGTCTCGGCGGTCACCATCCTGAGCACCTGAGGGCAGAGCGGACATGGCAGACGACATGCAGGACTTCGCGGCCGAGGCACGCGCCTTCCTCGACGCCCACGCGCCGAAGGCCCCCGACCGCACCGCCCCCACCTGGGGCGAGGGCGACGACTCGATGGCCTACTTCAGCAGCCTCCCGCCCGAGGCGGAACGCGAGCACGTGCAACGGGCGCGCGACTGGCAACGCGTCCGCCACGAGAACGGCTTTGGGTGGATCACCGGCCCGGTCGAGTACGGCGGCCGGGGCCTGACCCCCGTCCACGACCTGCTCTACGACGCCGTCGAGTCCGAGTACGAGGTCGCCGACACCGGAGTCCTCAGCGTGATCGGCCTCGGCATGATCGGACCGACGATCCTCGCCCACGCCCAACCCCACATCAAGGAACGGTGGTTGCCCGCGATGTACCGCGGGGACGCCGTCGCCTGCCAGCTGTTCAGCGAACCCGGCGCGGGCTCCGACCTGGCGAGCGTGGCCACCCGGGCGGTCCGGGAGGGCGACCACTGGGTGCTGAACGGCCAGAAGGTGTGGACCTCGGTCGCCCAGCACAGCCAGATCGGCCTCGCCCTCACCCGCACGAACCCGGACGCGCCCAAGCACCGTGGGATCACGGCCTTCCTGGTCCCGATGGACGCCCCCGGCGTCGAGGTCAGGCCGCTGCGCCAGATGACCGGCGGCGCCGACTTCAACGAGGTCTTCCTCACCGATGTCCGCATCCCCGACGACCACCGGCTCGGCGAGGTCGACGGCGGCTGGACGGTCGCCCTGACCACCCTGATGAACGAGCGCGCGACCGTAGGCAGCGAGGGCGTTGGTCCGGTGGGCGCCGCGCTCTCCCCGGACCACCTCTCGGCCCTGATGCGTGCCACCTGGACCTGGGACGACCGCGCCCTGCGCGCCCGGCTCGCGGAACTCCTGGTGGACGTCCTGGCGACCGGGCATCTCAACTCCCGTGCCCTGCGCGATCTGCGCGCCGGCGGCACACCGGGTCCCGAGAGGTCCGTCTCGAAGCTGATGTACGCCCAGAACCTCACCCGCGCCGCGCACTTCGTCTCCGATGCGCTGGGACCCCGGATCATCGCCGACACCGGGCAGTGGGGAACGTACGCCTGGTCCGAACTCCTCCTCGCCACCCCGGCGTTGCGCATCCTCGGCGGCACCGAGGAGATCATGAAGAACATCCTCGCCGAACGCGTCCTCGGACTGCCCAAGGAGGTGCGGTCATGACCGCCGACGAGAGCGAACTCCGCGAACTACGGGCCTCCGTACGGGAGTTCCTGGAGGCCAAGTCACCCGAGGAAGCTGTCCGCAAGCTCATGGAGAGCGAGCCGCGCTTCGACCCGGCGGTGTGGGCACAGGCGGCCGACCAACTGCGGCTGCCGGGCCTGGTGATCCCGGAAGAGTACGGCGGCGACGGCTTCGGCCTGGTCGAACTCGGCGTCGTACTGGAGGAGATGGGGCGTGCCCTGTTGTGTGCGCCCTTCTTCGCGACCGTCGTACTCGCGGCCCAGGCTCTGCTCGCCTCCGGTGACCGGGAGGCCTGCGCCCGTCATCTCCCCGGCATCGCGGCCGGCGGGACGACGGCAGCGCTCGCGGTGGCCGAGGACAGCGGGTCCTGGGACCCCGCATTGATCTCCGCGCGTGCGGTGCCGGACGGGAACGGCGGATGGAAGCTGAGCGGCCGTAAGTCCTTCGTCATCGACGGTACGACCGCCGATCTGGTCCTGGTCGTCGCCCGGACCGTCGCCGGCCCTTCGCTCTTCGCGGTGGAGAGGGAGGCCGCGGGACTGGCGGCAGAGGCTATGGAGACCCTCGACGCCACCCGGGCGATGGCCCGTCTGGCCTTCGACGCGGTGCCCGCAACGCTCGTCGGCTCGGACGGAGCAGCAGGCCGCACCATGGCCAAGGTCCTGGACATCGCGTCGGTCGCCCTCGCCGCCGAGCAGTCGGGCGGGGCCCGCAGATGTCTGGAGGCGAGCGCCGAATACGCCCGCACCCGGCATCAGTTCGGCAGGCCGATCGGCTCCTTCCAGGCGGTCAAGCACAAGTGCGCGGACATGCTCGTCCAGGTCGAACTGGCCGAGGCCGCCTCCCGGGAGGCGGCGCGACTGGCCGACGAGGGCTCCGAGGAGTTCCCCGTCGCGGCGGCCGTGGCGCATGCGTGCTGCTCACGGGCGTACATGTTCGCGGCCATGGAGAACATCCAGGTCCATGGCGGCATCGGTTTCACCTGGGAGCACCCGGCGCATCTGTACTTCCGGCGCGCCAAGTCCTCCCAGCTGCTGTTCGGCGGGCCCGCCGTGTACCACGAGCGGTTGCTGGACCGGCTCGGGATCTGAGCTTGTTCTTTAACCTCTGGTGCTTCTCATGGCCTGCCCACATGTACGGTGCCGTGGTGACAGACGGGCTGTACCCACGGGTGGCGGATGCGTTCCCGGCCCTTGCTACCGAGATCGCTGAACTGCTGCGTGCCGAGGGCGAACCCCTGGCCGAGGTGGTTGCTGACCTGTCCTACTACGGCCCGTGCACCTGTACCGCGACTTGCATCAACCTGCTGACCGCGCCGCCCGGTTCGTCGGGTTCCTCGATGATCCAACTCGAACGCGATGGCATAGACGTCATCTGGCTGAGCTTGAATCCCTCCCGGACCACTATCACCGACATTGAAGTTCTGGACGGACGCGACCTCGGCCCAAGCGCCCAGCGATCTGGTTGACCACGTATCTTCCGCTGACCGCCGGACGTCCAAGCGGCGTGAGGCTGACTACACGATGGCCTCGAACGATGCCCCGAACGTGGTTGCCCGTACGGGGATTCTCAGGACGTGAACACGGCCTTCGTCTGATCCTGTGCTCCGACCAAAGAGGCACTTGACCAGTACGAAGGCCGTGGGGGAATGAGTCTGCTGCTGCCGAGCTGGGTGCGCTCGGCGGTAGCAGGTCGATCACCATGTCAATCGGGCCGTCGGCCGCCGCGGACATCGCCGCGCGGTCGCCGGCCTCGTCCCCGGTGAGCGGAACCGGGCGCACGAGCGGACCGAACCGATCGGCGAGGAGGTCGAGCGCGGCCTGGTTGCGGCCTGGGGCGACCACGCGGCCCGCCCCCATAGCAAGCGCCACCGCAACCGCGCTACTGCCGAGGTTGCCGGTGGCCCCGCTGACGAGCAGCGTCTCACCGGCTGCGAGCCCGCCGTCCAGCAGCCCGCCGTAAGGGATGACGTGTACGCCGAGCGCGGCCCAGCGGGCCGGGTCGTCCCCCGCTGCTGCGGGGAGCGGGAAGACGTTCTCCGTCGGGACTCGCATGAGCCCGGCGAACGAACCGTCGTGCAGGTACCGGGCGAGGCGCGCGCCCCCCTCGCCGCGGGAACTCCAGCCCTGGAGCGTGATGTCGGGCGTCAAGACGTCATCACGCGAGCGCACCGTCGAGTCGCACCACACCAGGTCGCCGGGGCGCAGCCGGGTGGCGTCGGAGCCCACGTGGACGACCCGTCCCACGCCGCCGATCCCGGGCACGACGGGAGGAACCAGGGGGTAGTTCCGCTCGACGCTGAAGACCTCAGCCGCGTAGGGCGCCACGCTGGCGGCGAGGACCTCGACACCAGTCCGCCGCGCAATCCGTGCCCTGCCCGACCACCTGTGGCACCCCGCGCTGGAGCAGGACGGCACCCTGCGCACCGGCGCCGAAGTGGCAGAACTGACCGGAACGGTGGACCTGGCGGACCACCCGGACGGCACCCGGATCATCGTCCGGCGCGAGCGCCCACATCCCGGCGCCCAGTTGTCCTTGTTCGATCTCGACGAGGGCATGCGCCACCAGGTTTCCTCACCGCCCCCCCACGACGAAGGTTTCCCTGCAGCATCTGGAGGTCCGCCACCGTGCGCACGCCCGCGTCGAGGACCGCATCCGCTGCGGCAAGAACACTGGTCTCGGCCGCTTCCCCTCCCGCCACTTCGCCATCAACGCTGCCTGGCTGGAGCTTGCTCTGACCGCCGTCGACCTGCTTGCCTGGACCCAAGTTCTGCTACTGAACGGCGAATTGGCCTCCGTCGAGCCGAAGAAGCTCCGCTACCGGCTGCTGCACGCAGCCGCCCGCTTCACCCGCGGCGGGCGCCGCCTTTACCTGCGGATCTCCGCTACCTGGCCCTGGTGGAGCACCCGACCCGAGCGTCGGGCCTCAGCCATGCTCGCCTGACGGCAAGCGGCCAACAACCACGGGTCGCCGCGATCAGCCCGGCCGATCACTCCCAACCGAAACTCGGAGGCTAAGGGCTCGCAGAGAATCAACGTGTTGATTTGATCTGCGTGGGGCTGCTGTTCGCGAGGAACGCGGTGATGTCGGCGGGCGTGCGGAACCTGGCTGTCGAGGGTGGGATGGTGTAGCCGTGCTCGGCTAGGAGGGGCTGGACTTGGCGAAGGCTCTGGTGAGGGTGCTGCCGTTGACTGCGAAGACTTGGGCGAGCAGGTCTCGGGTGCCGAGTTTGCGCAGGTAGAGCACGGTGGCCGGGACTCTGTCGGCGGTGGTCAGCTTGTCCTTGGCGCCTGCGCCGCGAGCACGGATGCGCTCACCTCCTCGCTGGTGGAGCCGTCCTTGCTCACGTAACTCATCGAGTTTCGCGGTGAGTTTGTCGACGAGTTCGTCCAGTGCCGGTTCGGGCATCCCGGTCAGCTCCGGGTTGCGTAGACACCCAGTGCCGGACTGCGGGGAGGGGCCGGCTGATCGCGGGTTCTTGGCCGCATCGGCTGTGGTGTCGCGAGGTTGAGGGTGGAGGGTGTAGTTCCAGTCGCCGTGGAAGCGGTGGCGGTGCATGGGCAGAGCGTCGATATCGCTGTCGGTGACCTTGATGCCGGTGGCGTAGGTGCCTGGGTCGAGTTCGGCGTGGACTTTCAGCCCGGTGCGGGTGGTGGTCGCAGCGATGCTGTTCACGATGACGTCGTGGCTGGTCAGTGGGCGGCCACGCCAGTTCATGGAGATATGGGAGAACAGCCGGTGCTCGATCTTGTTCCATTTCGAGGTGCCCGGCGGCATGTGGCAGACCGTGATGTCCAGGCCCGTCTCCGCAGCCAGGGCTGCGAGTTCGGTCTTCCAGGTACGGGTGCGGTAGCCGTTGGACCCGCCTGCGTCCGCGGTGATCAGCAGACGGGTGGCATCCGGGTAGTCGTGTCGGCCTCGGGCCTGCCACCAGCGGCGGATGGTGGCGACAGCGAACGCGGCGGTGTCGTGATCGGTGCCGACGCTGACCCAGCCGGTGTTCGCGGCGATGTCATAGATCCAGTACGGGATCGCCTTGCCCGGCCCCTGCCGGTCCAGGAAATCGTGCGTCTTGACCAGTACCGGCTCACCGGCCGGCCGCCACTGGCGGCCCGCGTTCTTGTAGTCGCCGACGAGTTCCTTTTTCTTCGCGTCCACGCTGATCACCGGCTGGCCAGCGCCCATGTACTCCCTGGCGCGCTCGCTGATGTAGCGGAACTGGGCGTCACGGTCCGGGTGCTGCTTGCCCTCGATGGTCTTGGCGCTGGCCTGCAGGCTGAAGCCCTCTTCCCGCAACAGGTCCCCGACCGTGTCCGCGCTCACCCGGTGTCCCTGACGGGTGAGCGCGGCCGCGAGGTTCCTGGTCGACTTCACCGTCCAGCGCAGCGGTGACATCGGGTCGCCCCGTTCGTCAGGTTCCACCAGTGCCGGCAGCGCGGGCCTCAGATCCGGATCAAGGTCCACGGCCTTCTTCCGACCACCACCGGGCCTGCGTACCCGGCCCAGAGGCTCTTCGTCGGCCTCCGACTCGTCCACGCCCTTGCGGACCGTCGTCTCGCTGACCTGTGCCGCCCGCGCGACCGCCCGGACACCGCCGTGACCCAGGATCCGGGCCTCGACGCCCATCATCAGCCGCCGCTGCCGCTCGTCCAGATGTGGGAACAACACCCCGAACTTCACAGCGAGTTGACCACGAACCTCACCGGAAACACCCACAGCAGACCAACGAGCCGGATCACGCGAAGCAACACGTTGATTCTCTGCGAGCCCTTAGTGATGGCAGTCGACGCAGCACCCGGGGAAAGCGCAGGGCACCCGCACCACAAACCTCATAAAGTCACGGCCGTCTCACTGGACTTGAAATCTTCCGGCAGCCCCTGGACTTCGGGCCCAGTTGCGACGGGCCTTGATTCTCGTGCGGGTGTCGAACGGCGCTCCAGAGCGTACTCCCGTCGGAGTAACGTCGTACCGCCTGTCTCCCGAGGGATGACGACCGCAGTATGACGAAACAGCACGGAATCGGGCCTAGCGTTGGGGCTATGCCGGAACTTGATAGTCCACTGCGGAGGTTCGGGGTGGCCACCAAGGCGCTGGCGACGGCGTTCCCTGTCGCCGCATGCGGGGTCACACGCCGACAACAGTGCGGGGCTCGCTGCGGCCGGCCCGGACAGCGCGCACGCGGACGGTCGTCAGCTCCACCACAGCCGCTGCGCACTGGCGAGCGGTTCCTCGACCTGAGCGCTGCCGCGGTGCGCGAGCAGGACGCGAAGACCCCCTGAAGCATCTCGCAGACGGATGCCGTACGGATACCTCACCACACAAACGCCTGAAGAGAGGGACTGACATGAAGCCCATGGGACGCCGCGGCTTTCTCACAGCCAGCACGGCACTTGGCATTGGTGCCGGCCTGTCCACGCACGCCATTCTCTCGGAAGCGAGCGAGAGCGAGACTTCGGACAAGACTTTGGACATTTCACGGCGGGATCAGGACCTGCCCTTCATCGGCACGGAGGAGACCTTTTCGACTCCCACGTTGTTGAAGCTGAACTCCATCAATCAGGATCACATAGCGTTCCTTGAGGAAATTGGTCTTTCGGATCTAGGCCAACGCCGCATCGGCGATATGGATGCGGGGGGACTCAACGTTCAAATCCTCTCTGCTCACACACCCTCCGTGCAAAATGTCCCTGGGCAGAGGGGCATCGACCTTGCTCATCGTCTTAACCGGCAACTTGTAGACGGGCCAATCGCCAAATATCCGGACCGCTTCAAGGCTTTCGCCACCTTGCCCTTGCAGAGCCCGGAGGCGGCGGCGGATGAACTGGAACGCTCGGTTCGGGAAGACGGCTTCTTGGGTGCACTGACCAACGGACACATCGCGAAGAAGTATCTCGATCATCCCGATTTCGAGCCTGTACTGGCATGTGCCGTTGCTCTCGATGTGCCGATCTACCTGCATCCCGGCTATCCGGCTGACGAGGTCTTCAAGATCTACTACAGTACCACGCGGTCTAAATACACGGAAGAGTACCAAGACTACATTTTCAGTGGGTCTGGCTATGGCTGGCACCAGGAGGTGTTGATCCAATGCATTCGGATGATCACGTACGGTGTTTTCGACAGATTCCCCAGACTGAAAATCATCATCGGCCACATGGGCGAAGGTCTTCCCTTCTATTACGAGCGGATCGTCAATGACATGGGCGAGCCGACCAAAGACTCGCTCGAGAAGCCCATCGGGAAATACTTCCAGGACAACTTCTGGGTCACAACCAGCGCATTTCCCCAGACCGAACTGCTCGATCTCCTATTGAAGTACATAAGCGTGGATCGAGTGATGTTCGCAACCGACTACCCGTTCGCGGACATAAAGGAGCAGACCGACTGGTTTCGCGGAGTCGATTTGCCACGCGAAGACAAGGAAAAGATTGCATTCCGAAATGCAGAGAAACTGTTCAGAATGAAAGTGCCCGTGAAGTGATACGCTGATGTCGGCCGAAGTGAATGAATGCTTTGCTGTAAGGCGAGAGTACGGCCGAAGTATGCGGTGCGCGGCTGCCCCATAACGCGGTCTCATACAGGCTCTTCTAAAGGCTGTTAGCGCCCGTTTGGACGGGCGGTCCGCTGCCATATTCACTACCCGCGCCGTTCGAATCCTGAGCTGGGCAAACGCGCAGCGAAGCTTTGCAAACAGGCACTGAGGAGACCAAGGAGACGAGGAGGGCCCCGGGTGGCCGCGGGTGCGGTGTTCGGCTCGGCGGTGGGTCTGGGGACCGCGCTGGTGGG
>NZ_JBSFLV010000018.1:0-99196 GCF_053599215.1 Streptomyces sp. NPDC001002
CTACTGAGTCGAGTTCGGTCTTGGCGCCGGCGACTTCTGTGCGGGTCTCCTCGGGCAGCAGCAGCCAGAGCGGGGGCCAGCAGCGCACTGCGTCGCCCGGAGGACAGCGCGATGGCCTCGATGCCACAGAAGATCACTACTTTCCTGATGTTCGAGGGCGGGGCCGAGGAGGCGCTGACCTTCTACATGTCGCTGTTCGAGGACGCCGAGATCGTCGACATCTCCCGCTACGGAGCCGACGGTCCCGGCAAGGAGGGCACGGTCGAGCGCGCCACGTTCGCGCTCGCCGGCCAGCGGTTCATGTGCATCGACAGCTACGTCAACCACGCCTTCGGGTTCACCCCGGCGGTGTCACTGTTCGTGGAGTGCGAGACCGAGGCCGAGCTCGACCGCCTCTACACCGCCCTCGCTGCTGAGGGCGCGGAGCTCATGCCCCTGGGGTCGTACGGCTTCAGTGCCAAGTTCGGGTGGGTCAACGACCGCTTCGGGGTGTCTTGGCAGCTGAACCTGCAGGAGTGACGGGGGTGTTTCAGCCGGCCGCCGCCGTAGTTTTCATCGTCGCCTTCACCAACTGCTCCCGGTGCGCCCGGGCCCTGGCCATCAGCCGGTCGAGGGTGTCCCTGGTCTGCACGAGGTCGGCGATGTGGGCGGAGAGCCGCTCCCGCTCCAGTGCCATCCGCTCCAGCGCGGAGTCCGAGTTCTCCTCGCTGGGCGCGTCGACGCAGGGCAGCAGTTCGGCGATGGTGCGGCTGGACAGGCCCGCTGCGTACAGCGCCTGGATGAAGGCGACCCGCTCGACCTCGTCGTCCGAGTAGTGCCGCTGCCCGCTGGCGCTGCGCGTGCTGGTGAGCAGGCCCTGTTCCTCGTAGTAGCGCACGGACCGGACGCTGACCCCGGAGCGTGACGCGAGTTCGCCGATCCGCACGAAGCCCTCCCTGCTTGGTTCTGTTCGACGGGTTCTGCCTGCCTGGTTCCGCACTGAGTCCTGCGTCACAGGCCCTTGCCCCTGACATCGGTGTGAGGTTTTAGCGTAGCCGCCGTACCCGGGACACGGGTACGGCGACCACGCGAAGGAGCCCTGACATGACGACCCTCTTCACCAGCTACCGGCTCGGCGGCCTCACCCTGCCGAACCGGACGGTCATGGCCCCGATGACCCGGGTCCGGGCCGCTGCCGGTGGTCTGGCGACGCCGTCGATGGCGACCTACTACGCCCAGCGGGCCACGGCCGGGCTGATCGTGAGCGAGGGGGTGCAGCCGAGCGCGATCGGGCAGTCCAACCCGGGCACACCGGGACTGCACACCGACGAACAGGTGGAGTCGTGGCGCCCGGTGACCGCCGCCGTCCACGCCAACGGCGGCCGCATCTTCGCCCAGCTCATGCACGGCGGCCGGGTCTCCCACCGCGACACCATCGGTCTCCAGCCGGTCGGTCCCTCGGCGGTCCCGGCGGTCGGCGACGTGTTCACCCCGACCGGGCCGCAGCCGGCTCCGATGCCACGCGCCCTGGACACCGCCGAAGTGCCCGAGCACGCGCGGTCGTACGCCGAAGCCGCCCGCCGTGCCGTGGACGCGGACTTCGACGGCGTGGAACTCCACGGCGCCAACGGCTACTTGATCTCGCAGTTCCTCTCGTCCAACGCCAACCTGCGCACGGACCGCTACGGGGGCCCGATCGCCAACCGGATCAGGTTCGCCGTCGAAGCCGTCACCGCCACCGTCGAGGCCGTCGGCGGAGACAGGACCGGCATCCGGCTCTCACCGGGCGGGACCTTCTGGGGAGTTGAGGAGGCGGAGGTCCACGACCTCTACGCGGCGCTGCTGACGGAGTTGGCTCCGCTCGGGTTGGCGTACGTGCACCTCGAAGCCACCGCCGACGAGGTACTCCTCGTGGCTCTGCGGCGAGTGTGGCCGGGCACCCTCGTCATGAACCCCACACTTCCGATGGGCCCCAAGCAGACGGGCCGGGACGACGCCGACCACTGGCTCGGCCTGGGCGCCGATCTCATCAGCTTCGGCCGTGCCTTCCTCGCCAACCCCGACCTGGTCGAGCGGTTGCGTAGCGGCCTCCCCATCGCCCCCGTCGACGAGGCCACGTACTACCAGGGCGGAGACGCGGGCTATCTGACGTACGGGGCGCACCAGCACGCGGCCTGATTCCGGGGCGCGGTCCCCGTCGAGGCGCGGTCTCGGCCGGTGTGCGCGCGGCTCAATTCCCTGGGCTACACTGGATCTTGAGCTGACCGCATCAACTCCGGTCGGCCGGTGCTGCGTCGGTGGTCCAAGGAAAGACGTCCCGCTTCCCGCGGGGAAATGCAGGTGCAAGGCCTGCCCGGCGCTCGATCACAGGGCCTGTCCCGCACACGGTGCGGGACAGGCCCTGTCTCTTGCTCCTGGACGTCGGCTCAGCGCGTGGGGAACAGCTGAAGCTTGGCCTTGCGGCCGGAGACCGACTTCACCCAGACCTTCAGGTTGTTGAGCTGAACGGTGCCGCCAGGACTGGTGCTGCCGCTCAGGTGGACTCGGCCCGAGGTGGCCGACATCTTCACGGAGCGGGAGCTGACGCTCGTGATCTTCAGGCTCCCGAACCCGAACTTGCGGCTGTTGACCTTGATGGTCTTGGGCGCGGACACGGTGATCTTGCACCGGCCGTCGTAGCAGGGCCCGTGGGCGGCCGCGGATGCCACCGGTGTCATCAGGCCGAAGCCCAGTGCGCCTGTCATGGTCAGAGTTACGGCAGTCGTCGTGGCTCGCCGGCGCATGGTCGTGCTCATCATGGACCTCCAGTTCCAAGGCGGAATTCCGCTTGGCATTTCTAGACGGCCCGACTCGGGACCCCTCCCGAGACAGTCCTCGGCCCCTCCCGAAACGGCGCCTCGAAGAGCGATGAGTCTCGACGTGATCGCCGGTCTCTACCCCCGACAGGCTTTGGACGGCACCTCGGGCTTCGGGAGAGCATCATGACCGCCACGTACACCTTCGACGTCTTCTCCAGCCTCGACGGCTTCGGCGCCGCCGAGGGCGACTGGACCGGCTACTGGGGCAAGCAGGGCCCCGAGTTCCTCGACCACCGCCTCGGCCAGTACAGCGAGGAGCAGCGGATGGTCTTCGGGGCCACCACGCATCGGGACTTCGTACAGATGCTGGCCGCGAGCACCGAGGACTCCGAGGTGCACGACCCTTGGGTGACGCGGATGTTGAGCCTGCCGGCGACGGTCGTGTCGACCACGCTCAAGGAGCCCCTCGACTGGGCGGACGCGACCCTCGCGAACGGTGACGCCGTCGACGTCGTGGCTCGGCTCAAGAAGGAGTCCGAGGTGCCGCTGCGCTCGCACGGCAGCCTGGCCATGAACAGGTCGCTGATGGCCGCCGGTCTGGTCGACCGCGTCCAGGTGACGATCTTCCCCGTGATCACCGGTCGGACGGGACTGGCCCCGATCTTCCAGGGCGCGGCCGACTTCGACCTCGAACTGATCGAGCACAGGACGCTCGACGGCAGCATCCAGGAGCTCATCTACCGGCCCACTCTGCACGGCTGAGTGGCCGACGCCGTTCTTATCGGATTCCCGAGGCCACGCTGTGCGCGAGGAGGCTCTCCGCGGTGTCGGCGATGGTGTCGTCGATGGGCCGGGGCGTCCAGCCGAGGAGCCGCTGTGCCTTCTCCCCGGTGGCGTCGAAGTCGTGGCCGAGTTGCGGGCGGACCGCGCGCAGTTGCGGGTTGAACCGGCTGAGGACGCGAGCGAGGGCCAAGGGCATCTCGCGGGTGGGCGCTTTGGCGGCACGGTCGCCGAGCCGCCGGCGCAGGATGTCGGCGACCTCGATCATGCGCAGGCTGTCACCGGCGGAGGCGAGCCAGCGCTCACCGGCCGCGACCGGGTCGGTCATGGCCCGCAGATGCAGGTCCGCGACGTCACGGACATCGACCCAGCTGGAGCCGAACGGCGGGCAGGCGGGAACATCGCCGTCGAGCATTCTATGGATGATCCGCAGCGAGGGCGGATCGTCGGGCCCGAGAACGGGTCCGAGCACACCGACCGGGTGCACGGCGGCGAGTTCGAGCCCGTCGCCTTCCTCCTGGACGAACTTCCAGGCCGCACGCTCGGCGAGCGTCTTGGACTTCTGGTACGGCGCGATGTCGGCGTCCACATTGGTCCAGTCCTCCTCTGTGAACGGTGTCGAGCGCGGCGGATGCCCGTAGCCGACGGCGCCGAACGCGCTGGTCAGCACGACCCTGCGCACGCGGGCGTCGCGGGCCGCCCGCAACACCCTCAGCACGCCGTCCCGGGCGGCGCCGACCATCGCCTCCTCGCTCTCCGGCCCGTTCCGCAGCGTCGGCGAGGCGACGTGCAGCACGTACTCGCATCCGGCGACCGCGTCCGCCCACCCGTCGTCGCCGCGCAGATCGGCGCGTACGACGGTCAACCTCGCGTCGTCGAACGCGGCCGCGTCATGCAGCTGGGTGCGGAGCGCGGACTCGCGTCCCAGGTCGCGCACGGTGGTGCGCACATCGTGCCCGGCTTCGAGCAGTGCGAGGACGCACCAGCCCCCGATGAAGCCGGATCCTCCGGTGACCAGTACCTGTGTCATCGCGTGTCTCCTTGGTTCGTGAGTTGTCCACCGGCAGCAGCCGGCTGGTGAGCGGTCTGCCACATGGCAGGGACGGTCTGCCTCACGACAGCGACATGCCGGGGATGCGGGCCCGGATCGCGTCCAGCTCGGCCTCGTCGGACACGCCCTGCCAGTCGTAGCGCGGCGTGTACGGGGCCTCCAGCTCGCGCACCTCGTCGTCGGTGAGCTCGACGTCCAGCGAGGCCAAGGCATCGTCGATCTGCCGGATCGAGCCGGCCCCGACCAGGGGTGCGGTGACGACGGGCTGGTGGCGCAGCCAGGCCAGGGCGATCTGCGCGCGGCTGACGCCGTGCGCGGCGGCGACCTTCCCGACGGCGTCGACGATCGCGTGGTTGGACGCTTCCTCGGCGGGCGAGTAGAGCAGGTCGGCGAAGTCGCCGTCGGAGGCGGAACGGCTCGTCGACCTCGCCTCGTCCCAGGCACGGGCCAGCCGGCCGCGGGCCAACGGGCTCCAGATGATCGTGCCGACGCCCTCGTCCAGGCACAGCGGGATCATCTCCCGCTCCTCCTCACGAGCGAGCAGGTTGTAGTGGTCCTGCATGGACACGAACCGCGCCCAGCCGTTCCGCCGCTGCAGGTGCAGTGCCTTCGAGAACTCCCAGGCATGCATGGAGGAGGCGCCGAGATAGCGCACCTTGCCCGCCTTGACGAGGTCGCTGAGGGCTTCGAGGGTCTCCTCCAGCGGCGTCGCGTGGTCGTTGCGGTGCACCTGGTACAGGTCGATGTAGTCGGTGCCGAGGCGGCGCAGCGAGTGGTCGACCTCGGTCATGATCGCCTTGCGCGACAGGCCGCGGCCGTTGGGGCCGGGCCGCATCGGGTGCCGGAGCTTGGTCGCGATCACCACGTCGTCGCGGTCCGCGAAGTCCTTGAGCGCGCGGCCGAGGATCTCCTCGCTGGAGCCGTTCGAGTACATGTTGGCGGTGTCGAAGAAGTTGATGCCCGCTTCGAGGGCGTGCTTGATCAGCGGCCGGCTGGTCTCCTCGTCGAGGGACCAGACGGGGTGGCCGCGGTCGGGTTCGCCGTAGGTCATGGCGCCGATGGCGACGGGGGAGACGTCGAGGCCGGTACGGCCCAGTTTGATGTAACGCACGAGGGGGCTCCTACAATGGGGAACGAGAGCAAGCGGAGAACTCTCCGGTTGACCCTTGTGACGTTAACGGAGAACTCTCCGTTTCGCAATCGGGCGACCGTACGCCCATGAGGAGGAGCCATGCCCGACGCCGCGTCGCAGCGTTCTGACGCGCTGAAGAACCGGGAGGTGATCCTCCAGGTCGCCCATGACGCGTTCGCCGAGTCGTCGGCCGTCTCGCTCAACTCGATCGCCAAGCGCGCGGGGGTCGGCGCCGGCACGCTCTACCGGCACTTCCCGACCCGTGAGGCGCTGATCCTGGAGGTCTACCGCCACGACGTGGACCGTCTGATCGGCTCCGTGCCGGACGTACTGGCCGCCCACGCCCCGCTGGACGCGCTCCGCCAGTGGTTCACGACCCTCGCCGCCTACGTACGCCTCAAGCACGGCCTCGGCGACGCACTGAACACCGCCGCCGCGCAGGAGGTCGTCAGCACGACGTCCATCGCGGTCACCGCCGCCGTAGGCCGCCTCCTCGACGCCTGCGAACGCGCGGGCGCGGTACGGCCCGGCCTCGACCCGATGGACGTCATCATGCTGCTGAGCTGCCTGTGGCGGACGCCTGACAACCCTGAGGGCGCGGCCCAGGCCGAGCGCCTCATGGAACTGGCGATCGACGGCTTCCGGCCGTAGAAGAGGCGAGTTCAGCGCGTGGGAAATCGCGCGGGAAATGACGAAGGCAAGGAGATGTGTCTCCTTGCCTGTCTCAAGTTATAGCCCAGTGGGGGGCTTGCGGCAAGGCCCGGGTCGCAGCGCACAATCGTCCGCCAAGGCCACAACCTGCGGAAATGAGGGCACCACGTGCGAGTGTTGGCGACGTCCGGGGGACGCGGTGACGTCGGATCACGGGCGGGATCGGTAGTGCGACGGAAGACGGTCGCCTCGGAGGTGTCGCGATGACCGAGCGATACGTGCGGGAACTTCAGGAAGTCGACGAGACGCAGGTCGCGGTCGTCGGCGGCAAGGGCGCGCACCTCGGCGATCTGTCGCGGATCGACGGCATCCGCGTACCGCCCGGCTTCTGTGTGACGACGGACGCCTACGGGCGGATCATGGCGGAGGCGCCGTCGATCGACGAACTGCTCGACCGGCTGTCGCGCCTGGACGCCGACGACCGGGAGGCGATCGGCGGGCTCAGCGCGCAGATCCGTCGGACCATCGAAGAGATCGTCATTCCGGGCGATCTGGCGGCGGCGATCACCGGCGCGCTCGCGCGGTTCGGGGAGCAGGCCGCCTACGCCGTCCGGTCCAGCGCGACGGCGGAGGATCTGCCGACGGCGTCCTTCGCCGGGCAGCAGGACACGTATCTGAATGTCGTGGGGCCGGCGGCGATCCTGCGGCACGTCAGCCGGTGCTGGGCCTCGCTGTTCACCGAGCGGGCGGTGGCCTACCGGCTGCGCAACGGTATCGATCACCGCACGGTCCGCATGGCCGTGGTCGTGCAGCGGATGGTCTTCCCCGAGGCGTCCGGCGTGCTGTTCACGGCCGACCCCGTCACGGGTGACCGGAAGGTCGCCACCGTGGACGCCGGGTTCGGCCTGGGTGAGGCTCTGGTCTCCGGTCTGGTGAACCCGGACGTCTTCAAGGTGCGGGACGGTGAGGTCGTCAGCAGGGCGATCGCCGCCAAGCAACGTGCCCTGCATGCCCTGCCGGCCGGCGGTACGCGGGAAGTCACGGTCGACGCGGAGCGCCAGGACCAGCCGGCGCTGACGGACGCCGAGGCCGTGCGACTCATAGATCTCGGGCGGCACATCGAAGCGCGTTTCGGCCGGCCTCAGGACATCGAATGGTGTCTGGTCGACGGGGACTTCCAGATCGTGCAGAGCCGGCCGATCACGACGCTGTTCCCCGTGCCCGAGTCGGGTGACGAGGCCAATCACGTGTACGTCTCCGTGGGGCATCAGCAGATGATGACCGACGCCATGAAGCCCCTGGGGCTTTCCATGTGGCGGCTGACGGCCATGGTGGCGATGCACGAGGCCGGCGGGCGGCTGTTCGTCGACGTCACTCCGCGCCTGGCCTCGCCTGCGAGCCGTGCCGCTCTGCTGGACATCATGGGGAGAGGTGACCCGCTGGTCAGGGACGCGCTGGAGACCGTCCTGGAGGGCGACGACTTCGTCCCGTCGGTCCCGGCCGCGGTTCCCGGCGGACCGCCGGTCGGCGGTGGACCCGCTCCGATCGAGACCGACCCGGCCATCGTCACCGAGCTGATCGAGCGCAGCCGGACATCCATCGCCGCCCTGGAGCGCGACATCAGCGCCAAGAGCGGACCGGAGCTGTTCGACTTCCTGGTGGAGGCCTTCGAGGAGCACAAGAGGGTCCTCGGTGATCCGCTGAACATCCAGGCGATCATGGCGGGGATGGAGTCCACCTGGTGGCTCAACGACAACCTGGGGGAGTGGCTGGGCGAGAAGAACGCGGCGGACACGCTCACCCTGTCCGCCCCCGACAACATCACGTCGGAGATGGGACTCGCGCTGCTCGACGTCGCCGACGCGATCCGCCCGCATCCCGAAGTGGTGGCATTCCTGCGGGGCGTCGAGGACGACGACTTCCTTGACGAGCTGCCGAAGCTCGCGGGCGGGACCGAGGCTCGTGACGCCATCGAGGCCTATCTCGACCGGTACGGCATGCGCTGCGTCGGCGAGATCGACATCACGAGGCCGCGCTGGCGCGAGCGCCCCAGCACGCTCGTACCGGTGATCCTCGACAACGTCAGGAACTTCCAACCCGGTGCAGCGGAGCGGCGTTTCGAGGAAGGGCTGCACAAGGCGCGGGCGGGGGAACGGGACGTTCTGACCCGCCTGCGGGCCCTGCCGGACGGGGACCGGAAGGCCGACGAGACCAAGCGGATGATCGACCGGGTCCGCACCTTCATCGGATACCGGGAGTTCCCGAAGTACGCCATCGTCTGCCGCTACTTCGTCTACAAGCGGGCCCTGTTGGGGGAGGCCGAGCGTCTCGTGCAGGCAGGTGTGCTCGCCGAGCGGGAGGACATCTTCTACCTCACGTTCCAGGAACTGCGCGAGGTCGTGAGCTCGCACCGGGTGGACGACCGGCTCGTGCCGCAGCGCAAGGAGGCGTTCCGGTCCTACCTCGCGCTCACCCCGCCCCGGGTGCTCACCTCGGACGGTGTGGCCGTCAGTGGGTCGTACCGGCGTGGGGACGTGCCGGCCGACGCTTTGGTCGGGCTGCCGGTCTCCGCCGGGACCGTCGAGGGGAGGGCGCGCGTCGTCCTCGACATGGCCGATGCCGATCTCGAAGCGGGCGACATCCTGGTCACGACCTTCACGGACCCCAGTTGGTCGCCGCTGTTCGTCGCCGTCGCGGGCCTGGTCACGGAGGTGGGCGGGCTGATGACCCACGGCGCGGTGATCGCCAGGGAGTACGGTCTGCCGGCCGTCGTGGGCGTGGAGCGGGCCACGCGACTGATCCGCGACGGGCAGCGGATCCGCGTGCACGGAAGCGACGGCTACATCGAGATCCTGTCCTGACCGTTGCCGTTCCTCACCCGCGAGGTGTCCGTCCCCTGTCGTTCGGGGCACGGCGACGGAGTTCGCGGCGAAACGGCGCACCCCTGCGGGAGTTCCCGTCGGCGCATCGGTAGTGTCCGCTGCGACGCACCGGGCCCGCGGCACCGCGGTCCGCGAGGAGGAGGATCACCATGGCGGATCGTGGGGACGAAGGCGCGGCGGACGAGGCATCCGCGACACGGTCGCCGGAGGGTCGCCGGGCGCTCAAGCGGGACACGGTGCGGCTCGCCGTGGTGATCGGCGCGCTCGGCGTGGTCTTCGGCGACATCGGGACCAGCCCGATCTACACCCTCCAGACCGTGTTCAACCCGAGCGACCCGCACCCGGTCCCGGTCAGCACCCAGAACGTCTACGGCGTGGTCTCGCTGGTGTTCTGGTCGGTGATGGTCATCGTCACGGTCACCTACGTGCTGCTGGCGATGCGCGCCGACAACGAGGGCGAGGGCGGCATCATGGCGCTCATCACGCTGCTGCGGCGCTGGAGTTCACAGCACGGCGGGCGAACGGCCGTCGTACTGGCCGGACTTGGCATCTTCGGTGCCTCGCTGTTCTTCGGCGACAGCATGATCACCCCGGCCATCTCGGTGCTGTCCGCGGTCGAGGGGCTCAAGGTCGTCGAGCCGTCGCTGGACAGCGCGGTCGTACCCATCACCGCGGTGATCATCGTGCTGCTGTTCCTGGTGCAGCGGCGCGGAACCGCGGCGGTGGGCCGGGTGTTCGGGCCGATCATGATCCTCTGGTTCACGGCGATCGGCGCGTGCGGTGTCGTCGGCATCGTCGACCACCCGGGCATCCTCCGCGCGCTGTGGCCGAGTTACGCCCTGAGTTTCCTCTTCGGCCACTTCGGCACCGCCTTCTTCGCGCTCGCCGCGGTCGTCCTCGCCGTCACCGGCGCGGAGGCGCTCTACGCGGACATGGGGCACTTCGGTCGCCGCGCCATCACCCGCGGCTGGCTGTTCCTCGTCTTCCCCGCCTGCGTCCTGAGCTACCTGGGCCAGGGCGCGCTGATCCTCGACGACCCGGCCAACATCAGCAGCCCGTTCTTCCTCCTCGTACCCGACTGGGGACGGTGGCCGATGGTCCTGCTGGCCACGGCGGCCACGGTGATCGCCTCCCAGGCGGTGATCACCGGCGCGTACTCGGTCGCCTCCCAGGCGGCCCAGCTCGGCTACCTGCCGAGGCTGCGGATCGCCCACACCTCCGAGTCCACCATCGGCCAGATCTACGTCCCATGGATCAACTGGCTGCTGATGGTCTCGGTCCTCACCCTCGTCTTCGCCTTCCGCAGCTCCACGGCACTGGCCTTCGCCTTCGGCATGGCGGTCACCGGCACCATCACCATCACCACCCTGCTGTTCTTCTACGTCGCACGCGCGAAGTGGGGCACCCCCGTCTGGCTCATCGCGACCGGCGCGACCCTGCTGCTCACCGTCGACCTGCTGTTCGTGGCGGCCAACCTGACCAAGCTCGTCCACGGCGCGTGGCTGCCGCTGCTCATCGGCCTCACCGCGTTCACCGTCATGACGACCTGGCAGCGAGGCCGCGCGATCGTCACCGCGGAGCGGGCCCGCCACGAAGGTTCCCTGCGCGAGTTCGTCGACCAGCTCCGCAGCGGGGAAAGGCCGGTGCTCGAAGTCCCCGGCACGGCCGTCTTCCTCAACCGCGGCAAGGAGACGGCGCCCCTGGCCATGCGCGCCAACGTGGAACACAACCACGTACGGCACGAACAGGTCGTGATCCTGTCCATCGAGACCGAACCGGTGCCCCGCGTCCCGGACGACCAGCGGACCGTCGTCGACGGCCTCGGCTACGGCGACGACGGGATCATCCACGTCACCGCCCGGTACGGATACATGGAGACACCCGACGTGCCCGGCACGCTGGCGTTGGTGGACCCGGCCCAGACCGAGGGGCCGCTGCACCTCGACCAGGCGTCCTACTTCCTGTCAAAGATCGAGCTCCAGCGCGGCAAGGCACCGACGATGGCCCCCTGGCGCAAACGCCTGTTCATCGCCACCTCGTACATCACGGCCGACGCCGCCGAACACTTCGGCCTCCCGCAGGACCGCACGGTCATCATGGGCTCGCACATCGAGGTGTAGACGCCGCCGACGGCTTGACCGCAGCCGGTTCGGAAGTGTGCGTTCCGCCCTGTCAGGAGGCCGTCTCGGCGGCCGCCGGCCTCGGTTCCCGTACGGCGACGCAGTCCTCCGCGTGCACATCGTGACCGGCGGAGCAGCGCGTCACCGTGTGGACCTCCGCGCCGCAGTCCCGGTGCATGAAGCGCCAAGGGGCCCGGTGTCCCTCGGACACCCAGGTCTCGCCCCAGTCGCGCAGGGACATGATCGCGGCGAAGAAGTCCCGGCCCCTGTCGGTGAGTTGGTACTCGAAGCGCTTGCGCTGGCCGGGCTCCTGGTACGGCACCTTCTCAAGGAACCCGGACGCGGTCAGGTCTTTGAGCCGGGCCGCCGTGGCCGCCTCGCCGATGCCCACCCGCTCGGTGAAGTCCTGGAACCGGCGGGTTCCGAAGAATGCCTCGCGGATGATGAGCAGGGACGAGCGCGTGCCGACCACGTCCAGCGTGCGGGAGACCGGGCAGTTGGCCAGGGACAGCGCGTCTGGGCGCTTCGGCAGGTCATCCATGAGAGCAGCCTACTTGCTGACTATTGCTGGCCGAAGTCAAGGCTTCCTGGAGTCAGGACCACTGACAGAAGCAACGGCAGGGGTCGGCGCGCTCGGCAGCCGATGGCGCACGAAGAGCGCGGACGGGACGGCGACGACCAGCAGCGTGATGCCGCCGACCAGTAGCCCTCGGTGCACGGCGTCCGTGAAAGCTTGGGGCACGGCTTCGGCGACGGTCCTGGCGAGGGACGCGGGCAGTCCGGCGCCGCCGCCCCCGTGCGCCGCGCCGGCCACGACACGGTCGGCGTCCGAGGCGGGAATCCCGGCGTCCACGAGCCGCCCGCGCAGGTTGTCGGGGAAGCGGGTGGTGACGATGGTGCCCAGCACGCTGGGGCCGAGGACGTTCCCGAGCTGACGGGCCATGTTGATGGCCGACGCGGCCATCCCTGCCTGCAGTGCGGGAACGCTGCTGACGGCTGCCGCCGACGACGGGGCGACCAGCAGTCCACCGCCGATGCCCGCCACGAGGAGACCCGGCCACATCGCGCCGTACCCGTCGAAGGGGCCCACGGAGAGGAGGGTGAGTGCGCCCGCGCCCATCGCCACGAGGCCCGCGGTGAGCACCGGGGTGAATCCGAACCGGCGCACCAGGCGCGGTGCGACGGCGCTGACGGCGATGAAGGTGACGAACAGGACCAGCAGCCGTACGCCGACACCGAGGGTCGTGTACTGACGGACGCGCTGCATGTACAGCACGCTCAGCAGCGCCACCCCGACGAAACCGAACATGGCCGCCGCGGCTACGCCCATCACCGCGCTGAACGAGGCGCTGCGGAAGAGGCGCAGGTCGAGCATCGGGTCCGCGTGCCGCAACTCCACCCGCACGAAGAGGGCCGCCGACACGGCGAAGACCACGTACATGGTGATGATCCGCGGCTCCGCGTAGCCGCTCGCACCGCCCTGGATGATCGCGTACGTCGCCGAAGCCAGCGTCACGGTGCCCAGCAGGACGCCCGCCAGGTCCAGGCGGCGCGAGGGGTGCTTGCTCTCGTGCACGAACACCGGCGCGAGCGCGGCGGCCGCGGCGCCGACGAGGAGGTTGGTGAGGTAGACGGAGTGCCAGGAGAAGTGCTCCAGCAGCAAGCCGGCGATCAGGGGGCCGACGGCCAGTCCCAGTCCCGAACAGGCCGCCCACGCGCTGATCGCGGTGGTGCGCTCGTGCGGATCCGTGAACGTGGTGCTCACGATCGTGAGGCTGGACGGCAGTACGGCCGCGCCTCCCACGCCCATGACCGCCTGCGCGGCTATGAGGGTTCCGGGGCTGTCGGCGACGAAGGCCAGTGCGCTGCCAGCGGTGAAGACGAGCGCGCCGAGGATGAAGGTCAGCCGCCGTCCGATCAGGTCGCCCAGGGTTCCCGCGGACATCACCAGGCTGACCACGGCCAGGCTGTAGGCGCTGGTCAGCCAGACCAGCGTGGCCGCCGAGATGTGCAGGTCGGCCTGGATGCGGCCGAGCGCCGAGATGGTGCCGGTGATGTTGACGAACGCCATCATCACGCCGAGGCACACGACCATCAGGCCGAGCCACCGGCGAGGAACGGTCCCGCCCTCGGCGGTCCCGGGGAGAGGCGGGGCGGTCCGGGATCCCGGGCCTGCCGACTTCTGACTTTGTGTAGGCATAGCCAGGACAGTAGCAGGCTGACTTTGGTGAGTAGAAGTTAGGTGGGGAGAGCTTTACGGTCGGGTTCTCGGGCTCGATCGATGTCGGTCGCCGATGCGCGTGGACTCGCGGGTCACGCTGATTCGCGTGGACCCATGGACTTTGGCGATTCGCGAACCGCTATGGACCTCGGCGACTTGTTCACTTACTGTCTAGACATGCCTGGACAGGTTCACAAGCATCACCGCATCGCCCGCGTCCTCGCCGACGAGATCCGCTCGGGTGTGCACGCGGACGGCAGCAAGCTCCCCGGAGAGCACTCGCTCAGAGAGCGGTTCGGGGTCAGCCGCACCACCTTGCGGCAGGCTCTTCAAGTGCTCGGCGAGGAGGGACTCATCGCCACCCACGCGGGCATCGGCTCCTTCGTCACCTTCGACGGGACACCGCTCGACCACCGCCTCGGCTGGACGAGGGCGCTCGCCCAGCAGGGCACCGAGCTGACGACCGAGACCCTGCGGTTCGACGAGGTCAGCGACCCGGAGCTGGCCGCCGAACTGGGGCTCGCGTCCGACGCGTTCATAGCGCTGGACCGGGTCAGACGACTGCCCGACGGCCACGGCGTGTCGCTGGAGCGCAGCCGGGTCCCGGCCACCGGAAGCCTGGCGGGCCTGCCCGAACGCGGCCTGGAGGAGGGCTCGCTCAGCCGGGTCCTGGCCGGCGCAGGGCGCATCACCGAGTCCGGCGAGGGCGTGGTGTCGGTGCGCGGGCTCGACGCGGCCGAGGCGCAGATCCTGCACCGCTCGCCCGGCGAGTCCTTCCTGCGCCTGAACCAGGTCTATCGGGCGGCCGACGGTTCCGTCGTCGAACAGGTCACCAGCCTGCTCGACCCCGCCCGATTCGAACTGCACGTACGTTCCGGTCGAGGAGGCCGACAGTGACCGACCGACTCGACCGCGCCCTCGGCGCCTACTACGGACTCGCCCTCGGCGACGCCCTCGGCATGCCCACCCAGGTGATGTCCCGGCAGGACGTCGTCCGCGTCTACGGCACCCTCACCGGCTTCGAGCCCGCCCGCCCCGACAACCCCGTCAGCGCGGGCATGCCCGCCGGATCCGTCACCGACGACACCGACCAGGCCGTCATCGTCGGACGCCTCATCGACGAGGGCCACGGCCGGATCGACCCGTTGCGCCTGGCCCACGAACTGCTCGCCTGGGAGAAGGAGATGAAGGCCAAGGGCTCCTTCGACCTGCTGGGCCCGTCCACCAAGGCCGCGCTCGACGCGGTGGCCGCCGGCGCTTCTGTGAAGGAGGCCGGCCGCACCGGCACGACGAACGGCGCCGCGATGCGCGTCACCCCGGTCGGGATCGCCTTCCCCGCCGAGCCGCTGGATCCCTTCCTCGACCACGTCGTGGAGTCCTGCCAGGTCACCCACGACACGAACGTGGGGATCGCGGGCGCGGCCGCCGTCGCCGCCGCGGTCAGCACAGGGGTGGACGGCGGGTCGCTGGACGAGGCCGTCGCCGCCGCCGTGACCGCCGCCCGGGCCGGTGCCCGACGCGGGCACTGGGTGGCGGGGGCGGACATCGCCGCTCGTATCGAATGGGTACGCGGCCTGGTGCGCGACCTGCCGGAAGCCGAAGCCCTGGACCTGATCGTCGACCTCGTCGGCACCAGCGTCGCCAGCCAGGAGTCGGTGCCCGCCGCGTTCGCGGTGCTCACCGTCGCCGACGGCGAACCCTGGCGGGCCGCACTGCTCGCCGCCAACCTCGGCGGCGACAGCGACACCATCGCGGCCATCGCGGGCGCCGTCGCCGGCTCGGTCACCGGCCTGTCGGGCCTGCCCGCGGACGCCGTACGCACCCTGCGCACCGTCAACTCCCTGGAACTGGAACCCCTCACCGCCCGCCTGCTCACCCTGCGCTGAGCACCTCCTTCCCCATCCTCCCAACTCCCTTCTGCCACCCGCGCTTTCCGCACCCGCAAGGAGGTTCCGTCATGACCGCTTCGAAGACGAACGATCGCGTCGGCACCATTGAGACCCGGGGGATCGAACCGGTCCCCGACAGCGAACGGCACGGCCACGCCGGACAGATGTTCTGGACATGGTTCGCCGCCAACATCAGCATCCTCGGGCTGCCCCTGGGCGCCACCCTGGTGGCGTTCCGCGGCCTGAACATCTGGCAGGCGGCGCTCGTCGCCGTACTCGGCTCGTTCGGTTCCTTCGCCCTGGTGGGAGCACTGAGCCTCGCCGGCAAGAAGGGCGGCGCGCCCGCACTCACGCTCTCGCGCGCCGTCTTCGGTCAGCGGGGCAACGCGGGTCCGACGCTGATCACCTGGCTCAGCCGGGTCGGCTGGGAGACCATCACCACCACCACGGCGGCCTACGCGCTGCTGGCCCTGCTGAACACCGCGTTCGGCGTGGGCCGGGGCACGGTCCTGACGCTCGTATGCCTCCTGTTCTTCATCACCTGCACGCTGCTGATCAGCGGCCTCGGTCACGCGACCATCATGTGGATCAACAAGTGGGCCACCGTCGTCTTCGGGGTCCTCAACCTGATCGTGATGGGCTTCCTCGTCGCCACCGTCGACTGGTCCCGGGTGCTCGACACCCCGGCCGGTGCGACGAGCGGGGTCGTCGCGGGCATCGGGTTCATCGCCGCGGGCACGGGCATCGGCTGGGCCAACGCCGGTGCGGACTACGCCCGTTACCTGCCCCGCAGCATCCCGGGCCGACGACTGGTGGTGGCCTCGGCGTTCGGCGCCGGCATCCCTCTCGTCCTGCTGATCTCGCTGGGCTCACTGCTCGCCGCGGGGGACGGCACGCTGGCCACCTCCTCCGACCCGGTCGCGGCGATCAACGCCATGCTGCCCTCCTGGATGGCCATCCCGTATCTCATCGCGGCCTTCGGCGGCCTGCTCATGTCGAACCACCTCTCCACCTACTCCGCCGGACTGACGATGATCACCCTGGGCCTGCGCGTCCCGCGCGCCCTCGCCGTCACCTTCGACGTGGTGCTGATGTTCGCGGGCGGCATCTACTTCATGCTGATCGCCGACGATTTCTACGGTCCCTTCTCCACCTTCCTGACCTTGCTGGCCGTGCCCATCTCCGCGTGGATCGGCGTCGGCGCGGTCGATTCGCTGCGCGGCCGCACCTACGACGCCGAAGCGATCATGGACACTCGCCGCACCAGCCGTTACTGGTACACGGGCGGCTTCCACCTGCCCGCCGTGCTGGGCTGGGCCGGCGCCATCGTGGCCGGACTGCTGTTCACCAAGGCGTCGACCAGCGCCGACGACGTCTGGTTCGAAGGCCCCCTGTCCAACACCTGGCTCGGTGTGAACGGGCTGGGCTGGGCCATCGCCATGGTCGTCGCCGGCGCCGTCTATGCGGTGTGCGGTCCCCGGGGCGGTTCTCTGGTCGCCGACTCCTCCTCTCCGTCCGCCGCCCTTCAGGAGGCCGCACGATGAGCGGCCGTCTCGTCCTCGCCGGGAACGTCCTCGCGGACCTGGTCATCGAGGTGCCCGCGCTGCCCGAGCGTGGCGGTGACGTTCTCGGCACCCGCACCGAGACCACCGCGGGCGGCGGATTCAACACCCTGGCCGCCGCCGCGCGCCTCGGCACGCAGGCCGTCTTCGCCGGTCTCCACGGCACCGGCCCCTATGGCGACCTCGTCCGTGCGGCCCTCGCCGCCGAAGGCATCGCGACCCTGTTGCCCGCGCGTACCGACCGTGACACCGGCTTCACCGTCGCCCTGGTTGACGACGGGGGCGAGCGTACCTTCGTCACCAGCTTCGGCGTCGAAACCGATCTCACGTCGGCCGACACCCGGACGATCGCCGCCGGGCTGAGCGATGGTGACCTGCTTCAACTCTCCGGCTACGCGCTGGTGTTGCCCGGCAACGGACCCTTGCTTGCCGAACTCACGGTCGGCCTTCCGGCAGACGTCACCGTCTGTCTCGACCCCGGTCCTCTGGTGGCCGACATTCCCGACCAGGTCCTCGCGCCGGTGCTCGCCCGTACCAACTGGCTCAGCGTCAACGCCCGGGAGGCCCGGCTGATGAGCGGTCACCCGGAGCCGAGTGCCGCGGCCAATGTGCTGCGCGAGAGGCTGTCACCGGGGGCGGGTGTCCTCGTGCGGGCCGACAAGGACGGGTGCTGGCTGGCGGCTTCCGACGGGGCGCCGGTCCACGTACCCGGATTCCCGGTGGACGCGGTGGACAGCAATGGCGCGGGTGACGCGCACGTCGGTGCGTTTCTCGCCCTGCTCGGTCAGGGTCACGACCCGCTGACGGCCGCCCGTGGGGCCAACGCTGTGGCGGCTTTCGCGGTGACCCGCCGTGGTCCCGCCACCGCACCGAGCCGGGCCGAGCTGGCGGAGTTCCTCGGGGAGGATTCCCTTGCGGGACTTCTCTTCGGTTCCGCGCAACCCTGAACAGCGTGAGTTGCCGGTGACCGGTCGTTCCTGAGTGACGTCGCGACCGCGTACGTCAGTCGGTCCTCGGCCTCAGCTGTTCACCGGGTGGACGGTGAGCAGGTCGGCGAGGTCGACGCGGGTGAGGAACTCGCGCCGGATGCGGTCGGCGAGGTCCGAGACCTCCTCGGATCCGTCGTTCGCGGGGTCGATGGTGACCCGGTAGGGGCGCTCTCCGGCGGGGAGCCCGACTATGCGCGTGATCTCGTCGGAGACGAGAGAGGCCTCGGCGCCTTCGGGGGCCAACGCGGCGAGTTTCTCCGCGACTTGCCCGACGAGCCCGGCGTACTTGGTCTCGTACTCGGCCTCGATGTCCTTGTCAGCGGGTCGGCCGGAGTGGGCGAAGTGGTTGGTGCCGCTGGTGAACGAGCCGGGTACCACGATGGTCGTCTCGACGCCCCAACGGGCCAGTTCGGCCGCGTAGCTGACGGCGAGTGAGTCCATGGCGGCCTTGGCCGCGAAGTACGGCGCGAGGTAGGGCGGGGTGCCGCCCTTCACGCTGCTGCTGGAGACCCAGACCACCAGGCCCCGGCCGGCCTCGCGCATGGCGGGCAGGGCGGCGCGGTTGACGCGCTGGGTCGACAGGACGTTCACGTCGTACAGGTCGGCGAGCTGTTCGGGAGTGAAGGCCTCGGCGGGGCCGGTGACCATGTGGCCGGCGTTGTGGATCAGGACGTCGATACGGCCGTGCTCGTCGAGGATCTGGCGGATCGCGGCGTCGACGGATTCCTGTGCGGTGACGTCGAGTTCGACGGACCGCAGGTCGACTCCGTGTTCCTTGCTGTACGCGGCGGCGGCCTCGACCTGTGCGGCGTTGCGGGTGGTGGTCTGCCGTATTCCGGCGTAGACGATGTGGCCGGCGTCGGCCAGGGCGCGGGCGGTGAGGGCGCCGAATCCGCTGGAGGCGCCGGTGATGACGACGATGTTGCTCATGGTCTCTGTCTCCTTCGGAGCGTGGAGGGGCGTGGGTGGTGGTGTGGAGGGATCTGGGCGGTGTGCGGGGGCCGTCACGCGATGCCGCCGTTGGTGTAGAGGATCTGACCGTTGACCCAGCGGGCCGGGCCGGCGAGGAAGGCCACCGTCTCCGCGATGTCCTGCGGGGTGCCCAGACGCTCCAGCGGCGCCGCCTTGGACAGGTTCGCGATCGTGGCCTCGTCCTTGCCGTCGAGGAACAGCGGCGTGGCCGTCGGGCCCGGTGCCACGGCGTTGACGGTGACGTCCTTGCCCCGCATCTCCCGGGCGAGGACGAGCGTCATGGCCTCGACCGCGCCCTTGCTCGCCACGTAGGCGCCGTAGGACGGGAACTGGAGGCGGGTGACGGAGGTGGAGAAGTTGATGATCGCGCCGCCGCCGCGCACGCGCCGGGCCGCCTGCTGGGAGACGACGAAGGTGCCGCGGATGTTGGTGCGGTGCATACGGTCGAGGTCGTCGAGGTCCAGGTCCGCGATGGGGGAGAGGAGCATGATGCCGGCCGTGTTGACGACCACGTCGATGCCGCCGAACTCCCGCTCCACGGTCTCGAAGGCCGCGGCCATGGCGTGCTCGTCGGCGACGTCACCGCTCACCGCGACGGCCCGGCCGCCGGCCGAGGTGATGGCGGCGACGGTCTCGTCGGCCTTGGTCTTGTTGCCGGCGTAGTGCACGCCGACCGCGATGCCGTCCGCCGCGAGGCGTTCGGCGACCGCGCGGCCGATACCGCCGGAGGCGCCGGTGACGAGGGCTACACGGTTGGTGCTGTCGTTGCTCATGACTTTTCCTTCGGTGTTGTTGTCGATCGATGGGGGCGAGAGGTGGGCGGGGTGGTGCGGTCCCGGCAGGTCAGCTGCTCCGGCCGGGGTCTGCCAGGTGTGCCAGCCACTGCTTGAGCAGCGCGGACTCGGCGGGGGTGAAGGGCTGAGGGGTGAACTCGTCCGCCGAGGCCAGCAGCGTGGTGGCCGCTGCCTGCCGCGCGTCGTGCGTGGCGGTGTCCGCGGCCGGGTCGAGAAGGATGTCCCGGTGGATCGCGTCGCGGACCATGACGGAGAGGCTCATGTCCGGATACAGGGCGGGACGCGTGATCAGGGCGAGGGCGACACCGGTGTTTGCCGACATGACCATCCGCGCGGCCACGTCCGACGCCACGCGCAGGCGGCCCTGCTGAGCGAGCCGGTCGAGAACCTCGCGCAGGATCCGCATGGCCTCCGTCGCGGCCTCGGGCTGCTCGCCCAGGGCCGAGGAGAACATCAGCTTGTAGGCGTTGGGGTGGGCCAGCGCGAACGCGGTGTGACTGTCCCAGCCCGCCCGCAGATCCTGCAGCGGATCCGGGGACTTCTCGGCGGCCCGCTTGCTGCCCAAGTACTGGTCCCACACGTAGTCGACCGTGGCCGTGAGCAGCCCGTTTTTGTCGCCGAACAGTCGGTACAGCACCGGCTGCTGGACGCCCGCGGCCTCGCTGATCGCGCGGGTCGACACGTCGCCGCCGGGGGAGTGGGCGAGCAGCTCCGCCGTCGCCTCGATTAGCGCTGATCTCGTATCCATGCAATCGACGATAACAGTCTGCGTTATCGATGGCAACAGATATCTGTTATCGACGATGCGGCCGGTCGGTGACGCCTGAACTGATCGTGGCCTTCTTCGACCTGCACCTGCGCAACCGCCCCACGCCCCTCCTGGTCTTCAAGCAGGAGAGGGGCGCGGGGCGGCAGTAGGCGGCGGATCGTCAGACGGCCGCGTCGAGAACCGAGCGGATCACGAGTTCGCCGACGTCGACCTGCGCGGGCTGGTTCACCGCGTACACGATGGCGTCGGAGATGGCGGCCGTGGGCAGCGCGAGCTTGTCCGCCATGCCCTGAACCCACGCCATGGTGCCGGGGTCGCCGCCCTGGATCAGCTCCGACTCCACGAAGGAAGGGCTGACGATGGTCACGCGGACGTCGCCGTTCTCCTTGCGGATGCCCTCCGAAATGGCCCGCACCGCGTACTTGGTCGCGCTGTACACGGCGGTGGTGGGCGACACCTCGTGCCCGAGCGTGGAGGCGATGTTGACGAAGTGACCGGAGCCCTGGGCCTTCATGAGGGGCAGTGCCGCCGCGATGCCGTGCAGCACGCCGCGTACGTTGACATCGATCATCTGGTCCCAGTCGGCCGTCCGCCCCATGATCAGCGGCGACAACGGCATGACACCGGCGTTGTTGACCAGGACCTCGATCCGCCCATGGCGCTCGTGCGCCGCGCTGACGAAGGCCTTCACGCTGTCGAGGCTCGTCACATCGAGTTCGGCGTGGTCGGCGGAGCCGCCGGCGGCCTTGATGCTGTCGGCGATCTCGGCCAGCCGGTCGACCCGGCGGGCACCGAGTACGACGTGGTGTCCGGCGGCGGCGAGGGCCCTGGCGGTGGCCTCGCCGATGCCACTGCTGGCTCCGGTCACCAGGACGATCTTCGACGTTGAGGTGGTGGTCATGTGATGCTCCGGTTTCTCTTCATGGCTGACGAGTCATGGCTGACGAGCAGCAATATCGAGATTGGCACCGTGAGAGCAGCGAAAATGCGTCGGCGAACGCCCAGCCGAACATAGGTCCAGCTGGGCCACGATCGACTCCGAAGCCGTGCCGCGGTGGGCACACAATGGGTGTATGGACCAGAACACCGAGCTGGGGGAGTTCCTCCGTTCTCGCCGCGCACGCCTGACTCCCGAGTCGGTCGGCGTACCGACGAGCGGCCGGGGCCGCCGGGTGCCGGGTCTGCGCCGCGAAGAGGTGGCTCGGCTGGCCGATGTGAGCACCGACTACTACACCCGGCTGGAACAGGGGCGGCATCCCCGTGTCTCCGAGAGCGTGCTGGACGGAGTGGCCCGCGCGCTGCGCCTGGGTCCGGTCGAGCGCGACTACCTCTTCCACATCGCGCGCCCGCGGGTGACCCACCCTCGGCGAGACCGCGCGCGACCCGAGCGTGTGCGGCCGGAAGTGCATCAGATGCTGGATGTACTGGGGAGCGTCGCACCGGCCTTCATCGTCAACCACCGACTGGACGTGCTGGCCTCGAACTACCTGGTCCGCGCGCTCATCACGGACTTCGACGCGCTCGCGATCCGGGAGCGCAACTTCGCGCGCTTCGTGCTCTTCTCTCCCGCCGCGAAGGAGCTGTACGACGACTGGGAGGCCATCGCCCGGATCATCGTGGCCAACCTCCGCCTGTCCTCTGGGCGCCATCCCGACGACACCCGCCTCAACGAACTCATCGGCGAGGCCTGCGTCAAGGTCCCGGAGTTCAACGGCTGGTGGGCGGGTCACCAACTGGACGACTGCAGCCACGGCACCCAGCGGCTCCACCATCCCGTGGTCGGGGACCTGACCGTGCACCACGAAGCACTGAACTTCTCGACCGACCCGGACCACACCATCTGCCTGTACACCGCCGAACCCGGCTCTTCCTCCGCCCAGACCCTGGCGCTGCTCGCCAGTTGGAGCGCGCCGCACGCCCCGGCGGAGGGGTTCCGTTCCGGGGCGTGAGGCGGTCGGTGCTACTTGGTGGCGAGGAAGAGGTAGTCGGCGGTGTAGGGGACGCGGGCGCTGGGCTGTGTGGTCGGGTTGCAGGTGCCGGCCGGTGCGACGCCGCCGACGGTGTTGAGCCGCAGGACCGACGTCGTCTTGGACAGGAGTCCCTCACTCTTGCCGGTCTGCTGTGCGCGGAGCAGGAGCTGGGGGATGTTGCCCGTGCCGTTGTCGAACTTGTTGACGACGCTGCCGGTCACCGAGGAACCGTCGGGCGCGATCCACTGCGGGGGGCCGGCGGGACCGTGCTTGGCGAAGCTGTGCTGGATGTCGCCCTGGAGGGTGGCGTCGACGTTGTCCTGGGTGAAGGCGTAGGAGCCGTCCTCTTGCTTGGTGCAGGCGTAGATCTGGGCGCCCTTGACCACGCCGGCCAGCGCCGAGTGCCGGATGGCGTTCGGCAGGGAGACGGCGCCCGGCAGCGCGATGGCCTGTCCGCGGACCGCGCCGCCCGGGAACTCGGCGGTGTGCAGGTTGAAGTAGAACTGATCGGGGTGGGCCTTGATGCTGCGGAGCAGGTCGGCGTCCTTGACCTTCACGCTGCCGAACACGAACGGCGTGCCGTCCTTGAGCTTCTCCATGAAGAACGGGATCTTCACGTCACCGTTGGTGCCCCGCGCACCCTGGTGGAGGTGGGCCATGGTCGGGGTCCCGGTACCGGTCCACGCGAACGCGAAGGACACCTCGTCGCCCTGGATGCGCATGAGGGCCACCGCGCTGCCGTCCTTGTCACCCACCGCAGGCTTGCCCTTGACGGGCACCTCGTTGTCACCGGTGAGGATCGAGGTGAAGTACGTCGCCCCCGGCTTGTTCTCGGAGTAGCGGCCGAGGGCGCCCGCGGCCTGCGTCGCTCCTGCCGCCGGAGGCGAGACGTTGGCGTTGGCCGCGCCGTCCGCGCCATTGCAGGCGGTCAGAAGCAGGGTGCCGGTGACAGCGGTCGCGGCGATGGTCCCGAATCGCTTGAACATCATGGATCTCGTTCTCCCCGTGATAGCCGATCCGCGGCTGGCCCGCGGTCGTTCCTCCTCCATCACGGGCCCCCTGGGGCGATCCCTCAGCACATGACACTCCTGAGACATCCCTGAGAAGAGACGGGATCACTGAGGACACGATCTTGACATTACGACGCCCACGGACCGGTGCGTGCGGCGCGCACCGCGCCCCGGTCCGAGCGGCGGGCGGCCCGAGTGGCCGCTGGTAAAATGACGAGAACGCTTCGACGCCGCCGGGGCCCGTACCAAGGGGTACGGGCCCCGGCGCGTTGAGGGCATCAGACCGAGGAAGGTTCTCCATGAACGCGCAGCCGCCCGTCGCTTCCTTCGCCACGCTCGGGCTGCCGCCCGAGCTGGTCGAGAAGATGACCGGCCTCGGAGTGACGGAGCCCTTCCCGATCCAGGCGGCGACCCTGCCCGACGCCCTGGCCGGCCGGGACGTGCTGGGCCGGGCGCGCACCGGCTCCGGCAAGACGCTGGCTTTCGGGCTCGCGCTGCTCGTACGCACCGCGGGCCGGCGAGCGGAGTCGAAGCGGCCGCTCGCACTGGTCCTGGTGCCGACCCGAGAGCTCGCCCAGCAGGTCGGCGACGCGCTGGCGCCGTACGCGCAGACCTTGGGGGTACGGCTGGCCACGGTGGTCGGCGGACTGTCGATCAACCGGCAGACGGCGCAGCTGAAGACCGGCGCCGAGGTGGTCATCGCGACGCCCGGGCGGCTGACCGACCTGGTGTCGCGCCGGGACTGTCACCTGAACCAGGTGCGGATCACGGTCCTCGACGAGGCGGACCAGATGTGCGACCTCGGGTTCCTGCCGCAGGTCTCGGAGCTCCTGGACCAGGTCCCCTCCGACGGGCAGCGGCTCCTGTTCTCGGCCACGCTCGACCGTGACGTCGACCGGCTGGTGCAGGACCACCTTCACGACCCTGTCCTCGCGTCGGTCGACCGGGCGGCGGGCTCGGTCACGACGATGGAACACCACGTGCTGAACATCCACGCCGCCGACAAGTACGCGACCGCGACCGAGATCGCCGCGCGGGACGGCCGGGTGCTCATGTTCCTCGACACGAAGGCCGGCGTGGACCAGTTCACCCGGCACCTGCGGGCCAGCGGCGTACGGGCGTCCGCCCTGCACAGCGGGAAGTCGCAGCCCCAACGCACGCACACGCTCGCGCAGTTCAAGGACGGTGAGGTCACCGTGCTGGTGGCCACCAACGTCGCCGCGCGGGGCATTCACATCGACGCCCTCGACCTCGTCGTCAACGTCGACCCGCCGGCCGACGGCAAGGAGTACCTGCACCGGGCCGGGCGCACCGCCCGCGCCGGGGAGTCCGGGCGGGTGGTCACCCTGGTCACCCCCAACCAGCGGCGCGATGTGAACCGGATGATGTCCGAGGCCGGCATCCGCCCGACCACCACCCAGGTGCGCTCGGGCGAGGCGAAGCTGACCGCCCTCACCGGCGCCAAGCGCCCGCCCACCGAGACGAAGACCTCTGGCGGCAACGCGCCCTTCCGCGGCATGGGCACCCGCCCGGGCCGCCCCGCCAAGGAGTCCCGCAAAGCCGCCGAGGCTCGTAAGACCGCGGAGGCTCGCGCGGCGGCCCGGGTCCGCAAGGGCCGCTGACCTCAAGGGCCGCTGACCTCAAGGGTGCTGCCGAGGGCCGGCGGCCTCGCCGGGCGACTTCCGCTCCGACGAGGGCGCCGGTCCGTCAGGCGTAGTAGTGGATCGTGCCGTGCAGAGCGGGTTCCATGCCTTCACAGTGCTGCACGAAGGTGGCGGCGAAGGCCTGGATGGCGCCGTCGTCACCGCGAGCCAGCTCGGTCACTGTGAACTCTCCGGTGACCGTGTTGCAGCCGCGCCCCACGCCGAAGACATCCAGTCCGGCCACTGAAGCACTCTGCGAGCGCTCCGCCTGGTAGGTGTGCCCGACCTCGAACTGCGCGCCGACGGGCGGGGTCAACAGCGCGGTCCAGTACTCCCGCTTGCCGGAGACGTCGTACGCGACGCCGTTGGCATAGGGCCTGAGCGCGAAGGTGCTGGTGGCTCCCTGATGAGTCTGGGTCTTCCCCTGGCCTATGTAGTCGCCGGGGTCGCTCGTGTAGGCGTAGGCGAGCGGGTAGGCGCGGTACCTGACGACGCCCTCGAGAGCGGGGGCGTCGGCGTTCTCGCAGTGCTGGGTGTACGTGGCGTCCAGGACCGTGATCGCGCCGGACGCGTCGGTCTCGATCTGGTTGACCGAGAACTCGCCGTAGACCGTGTTGCAGCCACGGCCGTCTCCGGAGACGTCGAGTCCGGGTGAGCGTCCGGTCCGAAACGAGGCGCGCTCGGCATCTCGGTAGACGCCCGGCCGCAGTTGCTCGCCGATGGGCGCCGCGAGGTCGACGTCCCACCACTCGTCGGCGGTGCTCACGCTGAGTCGCACGTACCCCGCGTTGCCACCGACACTGATGTCTGCCGTGGACGGTGTGTAGGTGGCGCTGGTGCCCTGGCCGATGTAGTCGCCGCTCTGGCTGGTGAAGTTGTACTCGGTCACGGCCGTCAGTCCGCCTGTGTCAGCAGACGCCGTCCCGGCCACGCCGACACCGAGGCCGACGGCCACGGTGAGACTCAGTAACGCGCCCAGCAGCGAGCGCCCTAATCCTGTGCGTCTGTGCACAGTCACATTCCCCTCGTCGGTATCGAATACGGCCGGCCCTGGTATCGAATACGGCCCTCAGCCGCAGGTCAGCGTCGGCGTCCCCCAGTCACCGTGGTCGTTGCCGTTCCCGTCACCCGCGTCACCGACCTTGAGGTCGATCACCTGGGCGCCGCTGACGTCCACGTCG
The DNA here is from genome assembly GCF_053599215.1 of Streptomyces sp. NPDC001002. Lineage (NCBI taxonomy): Bacteria > Bacillati > Actinomycetota > Actinomycetes > Kitasatosporales > Streptomycetaceae > Streptomyces > Streptomyces sp. NPDC001002. The sequence goes on from NZ_JBSFLV010000018.1 coordinate 26,394, forward strand.
ATCGGTACGGCGGCCTGTCTGCCGCGGATCGTCGGTGTGGTGACCAAGGTCTTGCCGTCGGCGATGACGGAGAACGTCACCGTCCCCCCACCACCCGTCTCGTCGTCGACGCCGACGTCCGCCGTCAACTTGGAGCACTTTCCGGCGAGATAGAGCTCGACGTCGCTGACCGAGTTGGTGCCCAGGCCCTTGGCGTGGCCGACGCCGGCGATGGTGATCGGACGGCCGTCGCCGGCCGCCTGTTCGCCGACGCTGCTGTCACGTTCGACCGGGCCCCAGCCGTTGGTGGACGACAGGAACGGCAGGTCGCTCACGGCGCTGGTGCCGGTCGGTGGAGCCGGTGGGATTCCGCGGACGATACGTTCGTCGCCGCCGCCGGCCTGGTGTCCGTTCTGGCGGTAGTGCGCCGTGGTGGTGAGGGGCGTGGCGGAGGGCAGTGTTCCGGACGGTGGCTGGACCTTCCAGGTGAAGGTGGCCGATGTGCCGGGTCGGACCCGCTTGACCGACGTGGGGCTGGTGGCGGTCACGGTCCAGCCGTCGGGCGCGGAGAGTTCGGCCGTGAGCCGGGTGACGGACGGTCGGTTCTTCGGCACGTCCACCGTCGTACGGGCCGTGAACGCTTGGTCCGGCTGAGCGGTGTCCGGCACGTCCAGAGTGACGTCCGCTCCTGGACGCTTCGGCATCGCGTACGTCCGAGGGTCGTAGCGAGGGCTGTCGTTCTGGGCGACGCGCAGAGAGGAGGCGTAACTGCCGTAATTGGTGAGCGAGACCTTGCCGAGTCCGCCGGTGCTGCCGTCCAGGTTCCAGACGGCGATGGCGATGCTGTTGTGCCCGTTCGGGTCGAGGACGCCGTTGGGGACCGGGAAGGTGTGCTGCGGGCCCAGGTAGTTGACGTAGTTGCCGACCTGCCAGCCGTTCACGAAGATCGTGGCGCGGTACTTGCGGGACGGGTCGTCGGTGAAGGTCAGCCCGAGCGAGGTGTCCTGGCCGTGCGGCAGATCCAGGGTGGCGTCGGTGCGGTACCAGGAGACTCCGGGACGGGTGTCGGTCGTCGGGAGCGTCACGCGGCTCCAGTTGGCGTCCGGGTAGCCGGGCAGGGACCAGCCGGCGCGCTCGCCGTACAGGCCACCGGTCGAGAGGGGGCCCCGCACGGTGTCCTGCAAGTCCTCGCCGCCCCGTACGCCTTGGAGCCGCCAGGTGACGGAGGTCAGCGGCGCCCCGACGAGGGAGGCGCTGGCCAGACCGCGCGCGGTCTTGTTGCCGTTGGTGGAGTTGTAGTCCTCTTCATGTCCCATGTTGACGGTCAGCACGGAGAGGACGTTGTCGCCGGTGGACTTCACGGAGCCTGCCGGGAAGGTGAAGTCGCCGCCGCCCGTGGTGGAGCTGCCCAGGAAGGTGCCGTTGAGCCAGGCGGAGAACGCCTGCGCGCCTCCGCCGGAGTCCGAGACCAGGTGGATGCCGGTCTCTTTGCCGGTGGCGTGGAAGCGGCCGCGGTACCAGGTGTTGCCGGTGTGGAAGCCGTAGTCGTCGGCGTAGAGCACGGGGAGTGAGTTGACGCCGGAGACGCTGTTGGTGGTCGTCTTGTCGGCCACCTGCCAGCTGGTGTCGTCGAAACCGGGGGCCGCCTCGGGGGATTCGTCGGCGTGCTTCCAGTTCGTCAGTGCCGGCAGGTGGATCGGGGCAGCGACCGGGATGGTGCCGGCCAGGCTCCCCGTGTCGGTCGCCTTGGTGCTCAATGTCCGCCCGTTCCAGGTGACTTGGGCGGCGGAGGTGAACACCTCGATGTTCTTGTCGTCGGCGTTGTCTCCGGTGAGCGCCACGGTGTGGCCGCCGTTCTTGCTGGTCGCAGTCCGCAGCAGGTGGGTGCCGCGCACCAGCACCGGGCCGGACGCGGTGTCCTGGCGCCAGAAGGTCTTCGCCGTAGCCTTGTCGCCGACGAGCAGGAGCAGCGGGCGCTTCCCGCCGCCGCTGATGCTGATGCGTACGAGGCCCTTGTGCGTGTAGTTGAGCCGCAGGTCGCCGGTGGCCGCGTCCCAAGTCGTCGTGACCGTACCGCCGTTGGCGGTCACGGTGGGCTTGGTGGCGTAGTGCAGGACGGTCTCGCCGTCGCTGCCCTCGTCGCCGTAGAGCACGGCGATGTCGCGGTCACCGATCGTCGCGTCGGTCATGAGCTCGGAGGTCGAGTACTGCAACTGCGCGTCCCCGAGACGGTAGTTGGCCAGGATCACGTGCGAGTCGCGTCCGTCGAGCGTGATCGCGGTGCCGGGTTGCTGCGGCACGACCGGATAGGTCGGCTCCGTGGCGGAGTCGCCCGTCGGTACGTCGATGGCGTCGATAGCCACGTAGTTGTCCGTGGACCCCGAGCTGTGGGTGCCGTTGACGACGATCTTCAGCGTGTGCGTGCCGGGTGTCAGGCCGGTCTTCTGGAAGAGCACCGCCTGGTTCTCGCTGCCGGAGTCGTCGACCGTCGCCGTCTTGGTGCCGTCGAGGTAGACGTCGGCGTAGCCGTGGTTGTTCGTCTTCGAGCCGATCCAGCGGATCGCGGTGCCGTCGAAGGGGACGGTGAGCGAGTCACCGGACTTGTTCGAGAACGACTCCGTGTGCTTGTAATCGCCGCCGGTGTAGCTCGTGTCGGCCACGTGCGACCACGAACCGGCGTACTGCAACGCGGAGTCGGGGTCGTCCCAGGTGTAGGTGGTGTCCGACGTCGGCTGCGCGTTGAAGTCCAGCGCGATGTGCGTCTTGTCGACCGCCGTGGACGTGGAGTTCCCGTGCCGCAGGACGTGGAACTGCGTCTTGGTGTCGGGATTCATCCGGGCGGTGTCGACGACCGCCGAGTTGTCCGGCGGGGTGGCCCTGATCGCCTCGGTCTTGGTCAGCGGGGCGACCGACTGCGTGAAGTACCCGATCAGCTTGTCCTCGTCGTACTTCGGATCGAGCTGGCGGGTCTCGCGGATCGCGGCCCCGTAGTCGTACGAGGTGTAGTTCTGGGGCATGCCCAGCCAGCCCCAGTTGGTGCCGCCGTAGGTCATGTAGAAGCTCTGCGCGGTCGCGCCGACGGCGATGTTCTGCTTGTAGAAGACGTTGGCGAACTTGTCGTTGATCAGCTCGGCGCACTTGTCGTAGCCAGGGCCGCCCCAGGGGTCGAAGGCGCCGCCCTGGAACTCCGGTGAGTACAGCGGCTTTCCGGCCGGGTGGTCGTAGCTGATGTCGGGGACGCCGTTCCACTTCGCGGGGTTGGAGCAGTCGAAGCCCTGGGGATAGGAGTCCGGGCCGTCGACGTCCAGGGCGCCGGTACCGGAGTTGAAGGTGCCGTTGTTGTTGCCGGTCAGCGGGACCGTGATGCCGTCGGCACGGGCCTTGTCCTCCAGGTGCTGCATGTACGAGCGGCCGGCGGCCGAGCCGTTGTAGTACTCGTTCTCGACCTGATAGGCGATCACCGACCCGGTGCCGTTGGTCAGTTGATGGCGGGCGATGATCCGGTCGATCTGCGTCAGCCATTCGTCCGCGTACTTCAGGAACCGCGGGTCGTCACTGCGGTTGTTCTCCGCCTTGGTGGTCAGCCAGCCCGGCAGACCACCGCTGTCGACCTCCGCGTTGATGTACGGCGCCGGTCGCGCGATGACGTAGAGCCCGGCCTCCTCGGCCATGTCGAGCAGCTTGTCGACGTCCCGCACCCCGGTGAAGTCGTACACACCCGGCTTGGGCGAGTGGTAGCCCCAATCGAAGTACAGCGAAGTGGAGTTGAAGCCGGCGGCCTTCATCTTCTGGAAGATGTCGCGCCACAGGTCCTGGCTCGGGAGCCGGAAGTAGTGGAACTCGCCGGACCACAGATAGGTGCGCTTGCCGTCGACGAGGAACGAGTAACCGTCGAGGGTCACCGTGTGCGCCGGCGCGGCTGCGGCGGGCGGTGGAGCGGGTTGCTCTGTGCCGACGTCCATGGCCGCGGCGGGCGCGGTCATTCCCGCGGCCAGGGCGATGGTCGCGGCAGCGGCCAAGGCTGCCCTCCACCACCGGCGGCCGGGTCTCGCAGGTTCCGATCCGATCCCATGACTCCGCACTGCGGCCTCCATAGCCCCTGAGCGATCAGCATCGAACAGACTCAGGCAAAGCCGAACAGTAAAGGGGCACAGGGCTCAACACAATGGGGCCGGAGAAGACGGTCGAGGCAGCAGGGGCGGGAGCGCTCGCTTCGGGCCCGGCCGGGAACCCGGCGGAGAATTCGGCTCCGGAGTCTCCACGCCGTCGCGGTGAGTTCCTAGCATGTGATCGAGAACGGGAAGCCCGAAGGACATCGAGGGCGGCCACCGGTCCCGAGCGTCTCGAGACCGCTGCCCGCCGGCTACCGATGAGGTTCGCTATGCCTGATGACGCGTTCCCGGTGCGCCCGGCCGCGACGCGCCCGGGCGGGTGGCACGAGGACGCGGTACGGCGGGCAGCCGTGGGCCGGGCCCTTGCGGCGGCGATCGCGCCGGAGGAGGTGGCCTGGTTCGCCGCGCCCGTCGGCGGCCGGTTGGTTCTCGGCCAGGTCCTCGGCGCACGGACCAGAGCCCTCCCGGGGCTGATGGTGGCGGCGGGACGCGGACTGACGGGAAAGGCCGCCGCGAACGCGCGGCCCGAGTTCGTCGACGACTACTTCGCGGCGGACAGCATCACGCACGACTTCGACCGGGTCGTCGCCGATGAGTCGATCGCCCGCATGCTCGCGATTCCCGTACGGTGCGGTCGCGCCGGCGCGGGCGTCATCACCGTCGGTGCGCGCACGCACGGACGGTTCAGCGACCGCCGGATCGACGCGGTCGCCGCACGGGCCCGCGAGTTCGAACGGACCCTTGGGCTGGTCGACGACCTCGATCGGCGGATGGAAGCCGCGCTCGCCCGACAGCACGAGGCCGCCACCGCCTGGCTGCGGGAACAGGTGGCTTCCCGGGTCCGCGGACTCGACACCGCGCTGGCCGAGTTGCGCGTGCTGAGCGGCGACGATCCGGCGATGGCGGACGAGCTGGCCCGCTTGGAGCGGCGGACCGCGGAGTTGGGCCGGGCGGTGCGCGGTCCGATGGGTGCGCGTACCGCCGCCGACGCGTCCAGCGTGGCCGATCCGACGACGGCCGCCACCTCCGGCGCGGTGAGCATCGCGTTGACGGGATTGACCACGCAGCCGGCCCGCAGGATGCCGTGATAGGCCGCGACCCATTCCCACCGGTTCTCCGAGAACAGCGTCACCGCTGCCCCGGGCCGCACCCCACCCGCGCTCAGCGCGGACGCGACCCGGTTCACGGCCGCGTCCAGCTCGCCGTAGGTGAGGGACCGGTCCCGGCAGACGAGCGCGGTACGGTCGCCGTGCCGTGTCGCGGAGGCACGGATCAGGTCGGCGGGATCCTGGACACGCATCTCAGCCGACCAGGGAGGCCGGGAGGTCCGAAGGAAGCTCCGTGTCGGCCAGCGGCCGGACGTCGATCACCGCCGAGTAGCTCTCCTCGCCGACCAACAGGCCGGTCTCGTCGAACGGCCAGGAGATCAGCATGCGCATCCTGACCTCGTGGACCGCCTCGGGCGTACTGGTCGGCACGCCCATTCCCGTCACGCTGGCGCCCGGGGTCAGGGAGGTCATCACCCCGTCGGTGATGATGATGTCGTCGGCGACCGTGAGCCGGTCGATGTCGAACTGGAAGTACAGCTGCCCCTGGGCCCGGCGTTGCAGATAGAACTCCCGGATCGCGTCGGGTGAGGCCGGCTGCATCTCGTCCGGGGCGCCCCACGTGCGGTACTGCTGGTGCCGAGGGGAGATCGTCGCGAGGAGCGCGGCCACGTCCTCGGTGATCTCCCCGATCATGTGCGCGCGCAGCACCCTCAGTTGCTCGGCGTGTTTCGCGTTGCTGGTCCGCGCGATGCGATCGTCGATGTAGTCGATCATCGAAGTGCGGTTGATGGCCATCTCGGTCTCCCGGCTCGGAGCTGCGTATACATCGGATACACGGCTGACCTCATTGAACGCGGGGACCTCGGCGCCGCCAATCTCCCATCGGAGACATGGCCTACGTCATCACCGCACCGGAGTGTCGGGAGGCCCTGGTCCAGGAGACCCGCACTGCGCAGTCGCGCCGCTGCGACACAGGCGGGTCAAGCCCCGGCAGCCTGCTGCAGCGCGCCGATCGTCAGATCGGTGAGCCGGTGGAGGTAGCGGTCGTCCACCGGCCGGCCGTGGGCGAGGCGCCAGAAGACCGGTGCGATGGTCAGGTCGAGGACGAGATCGACATCGTCGTCGGCCAGTTCACTCCGGTCGCGCTCCCGGTTACGCCACCGGCAGCGCCACCTCACGGGAGTTCCTCGCCCCCTACCTGGACTACCACCTGGGCGACGGGATCGCCGAGCGCATCAGCTGCCCGGTACTGGTCTGCTCGGCGGGCGACGACCTGTTCTTCGCCGGCGACGGGACGACGACGAAGCCCCAGCCCCAGGAGCTCTACGACCACCTCACCGCCCCCGCGCACGTGCAGCACTTCACCGCCGCCGAAGGCGCCGACGCCCACGGTCACGCAGGCGCCGAACGGCTTGCCATGGAGCGCGTCTTCGACTGGCTCGACACCACCCTGGCCACCACCGACTCCCGGCAGTACCTTACGGAGATCGCAGGAACCTGCGGGAAATCAGCGACCGGTTCGAGATACAGGACGCCGTCCACCAATTGGTCCGGGGCTTCGACCGCCGCGACTGGCACACTGTCGAGCACCTGCTCGCCGACACCGTCGTCTCCGACTACACCGCGATGCTGGGTGGTGAAGCGCAGTCGCGCACTGCCGCGGAGCAGACACGGCACTACCAGGAGCAACTCGACCCCCTGGACGCGACGATGCACGCGGCCACGACCCTGCTGGTCGGCCTCGACGGCGATCGCGCCACAGCAAGCGTCAACATGCTTACGTGGCTGCGCCGCGAAGTCGCCCACGACGGCCCGTTGTGGTCCAACGGCGCCGCCGGGGACATCGAGTTGATCCGCACCGACGGCCGCTGGCGCATCGCCCGGATCACCGTGCGACCCGCCTGGGCCGACGGCAACCGAGGCGTCCTGGCCCCCGCCCACTGAATCGACCGGCCCCGCAGGCACGTTCCTCATACAAGGAGTGACATGACCATCGCCATCGACGTCCACGCGGCCGTCGCCCCCTCCGGCCGAGCAGACCGCATCGGCCGTGGACTCGCGGCTTTAGCCGCACTCGCCACGGTCGGCGCCTTCGCCGACGGAATCGTCAGGATGAGCGACGCGGCCGATGACCGCCTCTGGATCGAAGCCTGGCGAACCATCACCTACGCCTTCTTCATCGGGCTCTTCGCCCTGCTCGCGGCCAGGCCCCGCCGCTCAGCGGGCATCTGGGAACTGGCGATCGCCGGCAAGACCGCCCTGGTCGTGTTCGCCGTGGCGGTCGGTGACATTCCCGAGGCGCGAGTGGCCGGCATGGTCGACTTCGCTCTCGTCGTGGTCGTCGCGCTGGCCTACGTACTGTGCCGAGGCTGGCAGGCCTGGCGACCGTCGCTGTGACAGCGGCTCGATCCCGTCCGCTGGTACCAGCTGTTACCATCGGCCCATGGCGAAGACGCAGAAGGGCTGGCGGGTCGACGACGAGATCGCGGAGCTGGCCACGGCCAGGGCCCGGGACCGTGGGATGAGCGTCGGTGACTACATCGCCGCGCTCGTACGGGAAGACGTCGGTGGGCTCAGGCAGCGGGGCCTGGACGCGGCACAGCGGTTCCTGGACGAGCACCAGGCGGTGTTCGACGAAGCTGAGGACGCCGACCGTCGCTCCTCGGGGGCGCACGCCGCCTGATGGAACTGCACATCGACGTCCCCTGGGTCCTGCAGGTCGCGGAGATCGCGGGCGCGGCGGACCCGGCTCCCGACGACTACGGGGTGCCGGTGGCCGCGGTCGCCTGCCACCGCGCCGAACTGCTGGACACCCCCGTGTACGACGGCCCCTACGCCCGTGCCGCCGCGCTGGTGCACATCCTCGGGCGCTGCCACTGGCTGGAGCGCTCCAACATGGCCGTGGCCGCCGCGACCGGCGTCATGTACCTGGAGGCCTCGGGCATCCAGGTCAAGCCCACCCGCGACGACGCCGTCGCGCTCCGCGACCTGCTGCGGGACCCCGCCTGCACCGCCGCCCGGATCACCGCGCTGCTGCGGGCCTGGCCCCACGCCACCTGAACCGCGCGGCACGCGGCTCCACCCGCACCTGCTCATTCGCCTTCACAGACCAGCGGTGGGTTCGCGGTCTGTGAAGGCGATCGGCTGTGTGGCTCGGCGTTTTCCGTCAGGCAACGTCCGACGCTTGCCATGTGGCCTGCACCAGAGCCCGCTCCGTATCGGCCAGATACACAGCCGCGGCGAGCCACGCGCGTGCGTACCCGTCCGGGTCTGCTTCCTCCGTGCGGCCGAAGACATCGCGGCTGCGCCGGTCCGCCTCCGCGGCGAGGGCGTGTGCCAGGTCCGCGGCCGTCCGAAAACCGCTCCGCCGCAGTGCCACGACGGCACCGGCTCGGTCGCCGTCGCGCGCGGGTTCGGCAGCCGCTCGGCGACCGCCTGACACAGCGACCTCGACCAACCGCCGCAGCCGCCACAAGGGCGCCTCCGCCACCGGGTCCGACGGGATCCGGAGGAGCCCGGTCGGCTCCGGGAGTGCGTCGGCGGGCGGCAGGTGGTTGCCCTCAAGGCGGTCGTAGCCCAGGTCGGCATGCCCCGACCACTCCGCCGGTAGCCGCAGGGTCGCCGGGCTTTCGTCCGGCAGCGGGCCGACGGCGAGCGGGCGGAGCGTGGCCGCGCGATCGGGGTCCAGGCGTCCGACGACGCGCAGGCGCAGTCCCGGTCGGGACGCCAGGCGGCGAAGGTTCGTGGTGTGGGCGAGGTCGGGGTGACCGTTGGACGGCAGCAGACGGATCAGGAGGCCGTCCGTGTCCGTCCCGCCGGGGAGCAACTCCTGCGCGACCAAGTGATGGTCGACCACTCCGACGATGACGAGATCACAGCCGATCAACTCGCCGGCCGCCTGCTCGGCCCCCTCGGGATCGCTCACCGGAGCATTCCCGAGCCGCGCGGCGACGGCCTCGGCGAGGGGCCGGGTGAACAGGGCGGCCATCGGCCCCGATGTCCAGGACCGGCCCGCGACCGGTGTGGCCCGGACTCCCTTGCCGGCACCGAGACGGCCGTCCGAGGAGAGCGTCGCCCCCGAGATCAGCAGCCCGCCGCGCGAGAGTTGGGCGTGGTCGAGGCTGCCCGAGCCGAGCGCGACCGTGGCCGTCGCGGCGCCGCGCGCACGGGCGGGACCGCCCGGTCTCACGTCCGCGACGCTGAACCAGCGCCCGTCGTCGGAGAGGAGATGCGTGACGACTCCGCCGTACCCGGTCGCCGAGATCACCGGCTCCCGGCACACTCCGTGCACGCGCAGCGCGCCTTCCGGCCGGTAGTTGCGGCGGGCGGTGCCGACCAGGGCCGGGGCCGGGTGGGCTGCGGCCAACAGGCCCGTGGTCAGGAGGAGTTCACGGAGGTTGGCGACCAAGTCGTCGAGCCGGTGGCCGTCGTGGCGGGATCGGGCGCCCCGCAGTCCACGGACCACCCGCAGGGCCGCCGCCTCGGCGCGGTGCAACCCGGCGAGTCGGGCGGTGTGCGACGCGCGCAACACCTCGGCCTGCGCCACGGCACCGGCCGCGGGCACCCCGGCGGCGAGCACGGCGGCCGCGGCGGTCCAGAGTGCGCGGGCGGCGGCCAGTTGGGCTTCTGTGGGGCCAGTCTGCGGCGCAGCGTTGGCCGCGGCAGGCCCGGGTACGGCAGCGGCGGCCCGGACGGCGTCCGTGCTGGTTGCGTCCGTGGTGCCCTGCGCCGGCGGTACGCCCTTCGCAGAGCTGCCGACCGCGTGGTCCGTCGACGTGCCGGCCGCGGTGTCTGCGTACGTCACCGTCTCGGCGCCGCCCGCTGCGTCCGCGTACGCATCTGTCCCCGCGTCCGCCATTGTCTCCGCGTCCGCAACCGGACACGCGCCGAGTACGGCCGCGCGGTGCAGGCACCTCGGGGCCAACAGGCAGCTGCACACGGCCTGTTCGGCGTCCGTGACCGCTCCGGAAGGGCCGGGGGTGAGGACGACCTCCGCGTCCTCGCCGCACCGCACGCGTCGCGCGGTGCCCTCGACGGTGACGGCCGCGCTCACGTACGTCTCGATCGCGGTGTCGAGCTTCTTGCGCAGTCGGGAGGTCAGGCCCTCGACGGCGGCAGCGGCCACCTCGGGTGCCACCGGGGGCAGTTCGGGGTTCATCGGGTCTCTCCGCGGAGGCGTTCGCCCACCCAGCGGGCGAGGGCGAGAGGACTGAGGGCGGCGACGGGCATGCCGGCCGCGACGAGTTGCTGGGCCACGGGCACGGAGTAGCGCGGGTTGCCGGTGTCGTCCAGGGCCGCGCAGCCCATCAGATGCACCCCGGAACTCGCCAACGCCCGTACCTCGCCGAGGAGTCCGCCCAGCGGGTAACCCTCCTCGAAGTCGCTCACCACCACCACGAGGGTCCGGCTGGGTACCGTCACCAGGGAGCGGGCGTGGGCCAGACCGGTGGCGATGTGCGTGCCGCCGCCCACCTTTACCTCCAGCAGCAAGGACAGCGGGTCGTCGACCCGGTCCGTCAGGTCGATCACGTCCGTGGAGAAGGCCAGGAAGTGCGTGCTGAGCGTGGGTACTCCGCCGAGCACGGCCGCGGTCAGCGCCGACCAGATGACGGAGGCCTCCATCGATCCGGACACGTCCACCACCAGGATCAGCCGCCAGTCCGCCTCCTTGCGCGAACGTGTGCTGAACACCGGCCGTTCCGGCACGACCAGGGTGCTGCCGTCGGGCCTCTTGCGGGCGTGGACCAGGTTCGCGCGCAGGGTGCGCGGCAGGTCGATCCGCCCTCCCGGACGCCGAGTCGGTCGAGGCGTGGCCAGCCCGGTCAGCGCGGGCCGCATCCGGGTGGCCAACTCCTTGGCCAACTCGTCGACAAGGCGCCGCACCAGCGGGCGCAGCCGGGCCAGTTGCTGCTCGGGCATCCCGCCCGCCAGCGACAGCACGGAGGTCAACAGATCGACAGACGGGCGTACGGACTTGGGGTCGAGCTCGGCCAGTACGTCGCTGCGCCCCTGGTCGGCGGCGCGGGCCAGGACCTCCTCGCGTACCTCCGTGCCGAACAGCGCCTGGAGTTCCTCGGCCCACTCACGCGCGGTCGGGAAGGAGGTGTCCTGTCCGCCGCCGCGACCGTTCTCCTGGCCCAGCTCGGAGGAGCCTTCGCCGCGCCCGGTGCCGTACAACTCGTCGAGTGCGTGCGCGTAACGGCGGGCGTCCGCCGGCAACCGGTCGCTCTCGCGGCCCAGGAGCAGGCGCCACCGGTCCGTCGGCGTGAGACGGAGGACGCCGTCGGTCGGCTCGCCCTCGTCGGACGGGTCCGGCGACGGCAGTTGACGTGCGTCGGCGGGAACGGCGTCAGAAGAATCGGCGCTCTCCGGGCCCGAAACCTCGGCGTGCCCCGGCAGCGGGATCGCCGGCCGCAGGGACTCCACCGCCGTACGACCTGCCTCGTCCGCCGCCGTCCACAGGGCCAGTAGCTGCGGAGAGGCGGTCAGCGTCAGGTCGAGGCGGTCGCCCAGCCGTTCCGTGATCGTGTGCAGGAGCCGGTCGCGGCCGGCCGGGCTGAGCGTGTCGAAGCCGCCGCGCAGGGCGGGCAACCGGGCCAGGAACGCCTGGTCCCCGAGCGAGTCGATCCGGTCGAGGAGAGGGTCGAGCGCGGTGGGCGCGGACTGGAGCAGCGGCGCGGCCCCGGTCAGCAGCCCGGCGAGTCTGCGAGCCAGCGCGTGCCGCCCGTCGGGTCCGGCGGCAGTATCGATCCAACCGGCGGCCCGCGCGCCGAGCGTGTCCGCGTCGTCCAGATCCAGCAGGACCCGGCAGGCGAGGGCGGCTCCTTGGACGAGAGGAGAGGCTGTGTGCGCGAGGCCGCCCAAGGCCTCGTCCATGCGCAGCCCCAGACGGTGTTCACCGGCGCGGGCGGCCAGGGCGACGAGCGCGGCGGCCTCCTCCGGGTCGTCGCTCCCCGCCAGACCGGGCAGCGACCGTACGGCCGACTCCAGCAGGTCGGCCGCGAGTACGGCCGCCGCCTCGCGGCCCTCTGGCGTGGTGCCGGGCAGATGGCCCCGGCGCAGCGCCTCCAGCAGATCCAGTCCGGTGAGGATCTCGGGGAGTGTCGCGGAGGCGGGCAGCACCTCGGCCGCTTCGGCCAGCCGCTGGGCGACCAGCGCGGGCAGATCGCAACGGGCGGCGTCCCGCAGCCCCGTCAGGACCAGCGCGCAGGTGGGACCACCCTCCGCCGACTCCCTGCGGAAGGTCTCCCGCAGGGTTCCCTCGGCCGCCAGCGCGGCGGTCACGCCCCGCACCCCGGCCAGGTCGAGCCGGACGGGAACGGACGGCACCCACGCCAGCCGCCACTTGGTGGTGAGCGCGGCGGCGTCGCCCGTACCGGACACCTCCACGGCCTCGCCGTATCCCACCCCGCACACGTCGAGCCGCCGAAGGAGGATCTCGCGCCGGTGGTCGAGGGCCGAGCGGAGCGGGTCGAGGCGCAGTTCGCGCCGAGCGGGCTCGTCGGGACCGGGCAGGCGCAGGGCGGCGAGTTCGGCCTCGACGGAAGGGCCGAGCCCGGAGCGCGGGGTGCCCGGCGCGACCCGGCCGCGGTCGGTACCCACCAGGACCACTTCCAGGGCCCGCGCGAGAGCCCGGCCCCGGCCGAGCGGCTCGCCCTGGCCCATCACGGACGTCAGCGCTTCCAGCACCTCACCCCGGCCCGGCGCCGGGAGCCCGCGCAACCGGGCGAGGTCGCAGGCCACGCGCAACGTCTCGCGAGCCTCGCCCGTCCCCGCGGTGTGCCCGGCGGCGCGCAACTCCCGGCACACCCCCGTGATCGCCCGGGCAGCGGCGTCGAACAGCAGCTCGGGGTCGCCCCCGGCGCTGAACACCGCCTGCTGCCAGCGGGGGTCGCGGATCCCGGCGGGGTAGCCGGAGCGGGAGTCGAGCAGATCGAAGGCGTATGGGACCAGGGAGGTGGCGACGGTGGACGGTTCCTCGGGGAGCGCCGGTCCACCGGATGCCGGCCCGCTGGCTCCTTCCTCCGACGCCCGTTCCCGGCCGCCCGCCACACCGGCCAGCGCCGGTGCGTGAAAGGCGCCGATCACCGCCGCCACCCGGCGTCCGCCGACCGCCGCGAGGGCGATCCTCTCCTGCATGTGCGCCTCGCGCGCCAGGTCCACCGCGGGCACTCCGCCCGACGATGAGGCGTCCTGTCGCAGCGCCCAACCGACACCCAGGGCGGCCCGGCGCAACGACTCGGGGGTGCAGCCGGGCGCGAGGACCTCCACACTGCGGTCCCACAAATCGTCCCCGGCACGGCCGGTTCCGGCCGCGGTGAGCGCCTGCGCGAAGGAGACGGGCGCGGGGTGGTCGGCCGTATCGGCATGGGTGCCACCGGCATCGGCAGAGTGCTCCGCGTTCCACCGCGCATCGCCCATCGGCAGATCGCAGCAGACGACCTCCACGCCCCGCTCGCGCGCCCAACGCACCGCGGCGAGTTCGGGCGAGAAGTCGGCGAACGGGTAGAAACCGAGCCGTCCGTCCTCACCCGCGCCCGCGAGCGCGACCGGCGCGAGCGTTCCGGGTGCGCCGAGGTGGGGCAGCCACGACTGGAAGTCGGTCGGCAGCTCCACGCACACCACCTCGGCGCCGGCCGCGTCCAGCAGCGCGGGCACGGCGGCGGCGAGCGCCGGGCTGTGGTGGCGTACGCCCAGCAGGTACGGCACCACGGAGTCGGCGAGCGCGTCGAGCGCGGCCCTTGGTTCTTGCGGGAGGGCGTCGAGCGCCGCCCTCGGGTCCTGAGCGAGCGTCACCGAAGGTTCTCCCGCAGGTCCCACAGCCGGCGCCAGGTCGCCGAACCGTCCTCGGCGCGGCGGCGCACCGGGCCGTCCCAGTAGCCCAGCAGGCGTGCGTGGTCGGAGGGGTCGTCCTTGCGGACCACGCCCAAGAGATGGCCGGGTACCAGGTCGAGGGAGTCCTCGGCGGGCAGGTAGGCGGCGGCCACCCCGAGGGAGACGGCGACCTGGACCGCTTCCGCGGTGGACATCACCGTGCCGGGGCGCTCCACGTCCCAGCCCTCGGCCGAGCGTCCGGCCCGCAGGTCGCGGAAGACGGTCACCAGGACGTCGAGCACCGCGTCGTCGACGTCGAAGGCCGCGCCCGCCCGCTCCACGGCCGCGACGGCCTGCCGCTTCACGAGCGCGGTCTCGGCGTCGACGTCCGAAATGGGGTGCACGGTCTCGAAGTTGAAGCGGCGCTTGAGCGCGGCGGACATCTCCGAGACACCGCGGTCGCGCAGGTTGGCGGTGGCGATGACGGTGAAGCCGGGGGCGGCGGCGACCTGCGCGGCGTCGGTGCCGGACAGTTCGGGCACGCTCATCCGGCGGTCGGAGAGGATCGACACCAGCGCGTCCTGCACTTCGGGCAGACAGCGGGTGATCTCCTCGACGCGCGCCACCATTCCGGAGCGCATCGCGCTGAGCACGGGCGAGTCCACCAGCGCCTGGGGAGTGGGTCCTTGGGCGAGGAGGAGCGCGTAGTTCCAGCCGTAGCGCAGGGCGTCCTCGGTGGTGCCCGCGGTGCCCTGCACGGTCAGTGCGCTGGTGCCGCAGACGCCCGCCGACAGCAGCTCCGAGAGCATCGACTTGGCCGTGCCCGGCTCACCGACCAGCAGCAGTCCGCGTTCGCCGGCGAGGGTGACCACGCACCGCTCCACCAGGGCGCGTTCACCGACGAACTTGGGGGCGATGACGAGTTCGCGGGGCAGCGTCTCGTGGGGCTTGGGCAGCTTGAGTGCTTCGCCGGCGGTGCCGCACACGAAGGTGATGACGGATCGGGGCGTCAGCCGCCAGCCGGGCGGGCGGGGCCCCTCGTCGTGGGCGGCGAGGAAGGCGAGTTCGATGGCGTGGCGCTCTTCGGCGGGCAGCGTCTGCCGGGCGGGCAGGGCCGTCGCCGTGTCGGTCGCGGTCATGAAAGTCCTTGCTGGGTAGGTCTGTTGGTCGTTGATGAGGGGGCGCCGGTGCTGTCCGACGCCCCCGTTACTGCGTCCGTCAGCGGCGGCGACCGCGTCGCACCCTCAGCTCCTCGAACCGGGGAGCGTCGCCCTCGCGGACCCGCTGCCAGGCCTTGCGGTACAGGTCCGCCACCGGTTCGGTCGGCACGATCACGCCGAAGGACGCGTGATCGCCGTGGACGCCGTCGAACATGGGCAGCTTCCAGCGCTCCAGGGGAACGCGCGGGGCCGGCTGTTCGGCCCAGCCGCCGGGCAGGAAGAGCGAGCGTCCCGCCCTGGTGCGGGTGGCCTCGACCACGAGGTCGGTGGCGGCCAGTTCGGCGCGGGCCTTCTTGAGGCGGGCCGGCTTCCATCCCGTCCACCGGGCGGTCGCGCGGTCGGTCGGGTCGGGCATGGCGAGCAGCATCAGGTACAGCGTGGCCGCGTCCTCGCCGAGTCCGTACGCCTCGGCCGCCTCGGTGACCAGGTCGGGCACGGAGTGGCCGGGGTGCTGGGGCCACCAGGTGCCGTCCTTGTCCCGTTCGCCCGCGATCGGCTCGCCGGGGTCGGCGAGGAGGGCGGCGAAACGGGGGTCGCGGACCAACTGCAGGGCGACCTCGGCCGGGTACGGCTGGTCGTCGATGCGAGTGGCGGGCAGATAGGGGTCCTGGCCCGCCTCGTCGAGGAGGTCGACACGGATGCCCGGGGCCGGCTGGTCGTCGTGGGTGGCGAGGACGACTGCGCCGTAGCGCTCGAATCCCGGTCCGGTCTCGGTGGGTGTGCCCGCCGTCTTCCGGAAGGTCGGGAGGCTGATGTAGCGGCCCAGGTCGAGCATGAGACCGGGGGCGGCGAGCCGCCCGCGCACGGCGGTGAGTACGGGTGGCAGCGCGGCGCGGATCGGGTCGCCGGCGGGCAGCCGGTGGGCGAGCCAGGCGGCGAGGCCGACCGAGCCGACCAGGGTCTGGTTGGTGAACCCGGTGCCGTCGTCGCCGACGGGCCGCACCCGGTCGCCGTTGACCTCCCACCGCAGATCCCGGCTGAGCTGCGGGGCGTGGGCCGGGTCCAGCAGGGCGGGCAGGGCTTCCCGTACCGGCCACGGGGCGTGCTTGAGGGTGCGGACGGCGTCGCTGAGCAGGTCCTCGGGGATGGCGGAGCGCTTGCCGAGCCTGCTGTTCCACACGGCGGCGGCCGCGGCCACGTCCGGGCCCTCGGTCCACAGGCGGACCGGGTCGGCGGGCAGCAGCGCGGCCACGACCGCGGCACGGACGGCGGCGTCGATGCCCTGCAGCTCGTCCTTGGCCAGTGCCGCCGGGGCGACCTTCACCCCGATGACGTTGCGTGCCTCCGTGCTGAGGAAGGCCCGATCGTAGGCGTCGACGCCCGGCAGTCCGGCGACGACGAGCCGGGCCATGGTCTCGGTGACGCCGGTGAGGCGGGCGAACTCCTCGGCCGCGTCCGGGAACCACGGTGCCGGACCGCGCTCGGCGAGTTCGGCGAGGAAGGAGCCGAGCCTGCCCCGGGGTTCGTCCTGGCCGATCGGGTCGCAGGCCAGGACCTTGTAGGGCTCCGGCACGGCGAACCGTCCCGCCGGATCGTGGATGAGGCCGGTGAAGTCGCAGCCGTCGTCGTCCGGGGACCCGCGTCCGGTCACCGCGACGAAGGCGCCGTCGGCCAGCGGCAGCAGCCCGTACCAGGAGCCCTCCCGCCAGTCGCCCGAGCCGGTGCGCAGCCGGTGCGCGTCCAGATGCAGGGCCACCTTGCGCCAGGTGCCGGTCGCACCCGTCTGCCCCAGCCCCAACCGGTCGAATGCGGCGAGCAGTTGCCGCAGTGTGTCGCGGTGCTCGTCGGTGGCGGTGCCGGCGGCCGCGCGGAAGGCGAGAGCCGCCGTCCGTTCGAGCAGGGTGTGCAACTCCGGCTGGCCGGTGGGCAGTTCGGGTCCGTCGAGGTGGAGCCGGCCGTCGAGCGGCTCCGGTACGGCGTCGGTCGCCTCGGCGGCGCGGGTCAGCACCCGCAGGGCGCGGAAGACGGTGTCGGCGCCGTCGTCCCGGTTCCACCAGTACCCGTTCGACGCGCCGAGACCGCTCATCGCGTCGCGGATCAGGCTGTCGGAGGGACCGGCCGGGCCCTCGTCCTCCAGGCCGCCCTCCAGCGCCCGGGTCAGCCTGGTCGCCGCCGCGTCCAGGACGGCCTGTTGGGCCGCCGCGTACCGCACGACCCCGGCGATGCCCGCGAGCAGGGCGGGGTGGGTGACGGGCAGCAGGGTGCGGATCGCGCCGGGCAGCGCCTCCGGGTCCTTGTCGGCGGCGGCCGACAGCAGGGCGGCCGTCGTGTCCCGGTCGATCTGCCGCAGTCCTGCGGAGCCCTCCGGGTCGCGCGGGGTCAGGCACTCCCAGTACTGCACCGGCGGCAGCAGCAGGGTGCCCTCGCCGAAGACGCCCGCCGTGCGGTCGGTCTTCCCCCAGGCGGTGACGACGCCGTCCGCGTCGACCAGGTCGAGCTGCCAGCCGTTGTGTACGACGGCGGTGGGCCGCTCGGCGCCCGGGAACATCACCAGCGTGAACGGCCGGCCCGCGTCGGAGGGCACCGTGAGGGTGTGTCCGGCGAGATCCTCGACCCGCGTGGAGCCGTCGGGCAGTTGCAGCCTGCGCAGGCCGACGAGGCCGTCGACGGGAGCGGAGGCGGGGGCGGCGCCGGACGTGGGGGAGGGGCGCAGCCGACCCCCGGCGAGGGTGCTGCCCGCGGGGGCGTCACGCAGAGCGTCGGCGAGGAAGGCGGGCCGGCTCATGCGTCCGAGCTCGTCGGTGGCCGGGTCGTACTCGTACCAGCCGTGCTCGTCACGGTCCTCGGAATGCGCCTGCCAGACCCAGTAGTTGGAGCCGTCGAAGAGCAGCGGACGCTCCTCGGGCACCGTGGTGTCCCCGGCGTGGAGCACACCGCGGCCGGTGGTCCTGCCGCCGCCGGGCAACGGCAGGGTGATCGGGAAGTTGCCCTTGTACCAGTCCATTTCGGTGCCGCGGGTACCGTTCGGGCCCGCCAGGCTCTCGACCCGGTCGGCGCGGGTGTGCCAGTAGCCGCGCAGGCCGTCGTTGCGGCTGTTCCAGTAGACGAGGAGTTCGCCGTCGACGTGGTGGAATCCGGGGTCGCCGTACCGGTCGCCCGTGGGGATCCGCAGGTCGTGGGTGAGCAGGGTGCCCTCGGTGCCGATCACGCGGGCCTGGGCGTCGCCGGCCACCACGAGGTGGGGCCAGGCGTCGGCGACGATCAGGTCCTCGACCTGGTTCTTCGGGACGAGGTCGGCCGCCGCGCTCTCCCAGGCGGGCCAGCCGAGTTCGTCGAAGAGACCGCCCTTCAGGGTGCGTGCCAGCACGGGCGCGAGGTCGGTGGCGATGGCCTTCCGGACCTCCGCCTCGGCGAGCGCCAAGGCCTCCGAGGGCAGCCACTTGAAACGGGCCAGCGCGTCGGGCAGTTGGGGCAGACCGACCGCGGTGAACCGCTCGACGACCGTCCGCACCCACTGCGTCAGCAGCGGACGGCCGCCGGGGGAGGCCGCCAATAGGCGGATGGCACGCAGTCCTTGCTCGTCGCCGCTGAACCGGTCCGCGCCCTTCAGGAAGGCGTCGTGGAACCGGGCGTCGGCGCCCAGGAACAACAGGTCCCGATGTCCGTCGCCCGAGGCCCACTGCTCCAACGGCAGGCTGTCGTTCTGCTCCGGAGCGGCCACGGGGATGTCCAGGGACAGCAGCAGGTCGATCAGGTCGATGTCGTGGGTGACCTTCAACGCGCCGTCGGACGCGGCGAGTTCGGCCCGAAGGCGGTCCGCCGTCCGCTCCACGAGCGGGTACAGCTCGGGCATCCGGGTCGAGCCGCGCCAGGAACGGGCCCGCTCGCGGAACGTGACGAAGCGCTCCAGCCAGCCCGCCGTGCCGTCCCGCGGACGCTCCTCCTCGGGCAGGGACGCGTCCCACAGCCCCGCCGTGGCGCCGGAGTCCTCCAGCACCTGGAGCCACAGTGCGGGCACCTCGTCGTCGTAGCCCGCCGCGGGGAGCATGTCCAGCAGGGTGCCGCGCACCCGCCGCTCGCGCGCGGCCAGCGCCACCAGCGCGGCACGGTGGCCCTTCCACCAGCCGGCCGCCGCACGCAGGGTGGCGGGCAGACCGAGCAGCTCGGACAGGTAGTCCTGTTCGGCGCGGTCGGCGTCCTGACCCGCGGCGCGGGCCAGCTTGCGCAGATCGCCCGCCATCTGCGCGGACGGCGGCAGACCGCCCGCCGTGCGGCGCAGACACAGCCGGGTGAAGCGCCGCAGCGCCTCCTCGGCCGGCACCCGGGCGCCCAACTCCTTGCCGTAGGCGGACAGCACCTTCACCGGCAGTGCGCCCGCCAGGGCGAACTCCAGGAACACCGCGTCGAGACGGTCCTCCTCGATGACCAGCCCGTGCTCGGCCTCGGCCTTGCGGGCTCGGGTGAACAACTGGGCCGCGTAGGTGGCGTTCTCCTCGGCGAGGAACACCCGGGCCGCCTGCTCGTAGAAGGTCGGCAGGAAGTGCGGGACGGAGGCCGCCAGCCGCGCGCCGAGCTCCACATAGGCGTCCAGGGCGGTCTTGGGCCGGGACTTCGCCTGCCGGGCCGCCCGCTCCAGGTCCGGTACGACACCGAGCGCGTGGTGTCCGTCCTCGGGGTGGTGCACCAGCACCCACTCCGGGAAGCCCAGCGACTGGCGCAGCCCCAGCCCCACCACGGCCGGTTCGGCGTCCTGCTCCAGGCCCAGGAAGCCGGCGGCCAGGTCCTCGGCCGCGCCCAGTTCACCCGCGACCAGCCGTACCACCACCCGGTCGTCCAGACCCGGGTGCTGGTAGCTGCGTGCCGTCAGCGGCACCGCCCGCTCACCGGCGCCCTCCGTGTCCGGCGGCAGCACCGCCCCCGCCGCGAGCATGTCCTCGTACGACACCTGCGTCCCCCCACTCATGCGTTCTTGTCCTCCTCGATGTCACGGCCCGCGTACAGCGCCGCGGCCATGCGCATCCCCTCCGACCAGGCCACCGGGCCCACCTCGCGCAAAGGCAGGGCACGGCCGTCCTGGTCCTGCCAGCTGAGGCCGCCGGTCTCCACCGTGTCCTCCCAGTACGGCTCCCCGATCCACACCGAGGCCTCCACGACCCGCCCGCCGTCGCGCACCCGGGCCGTGGAGTAGCCGCCGGAGACGCGGTAGCCCAGCGAACTGGCGCGCGCGGCGAGGGCGAAGCGCGAGCGGAACGAGCCGCCCGCGAACTCCCGCACCTCGGTGGCGTTGGGGGCGAGGTCGTCCGGCCGCTGCCAGGTCGCCCGGTGGATCTGCTCGACGCGCTGGACGATGCCCAACTCGGCCGCGAACTCCCGGATGTCGTCCAGGTCCGGCAGCAGCACCGGGTGCGGCAGGGTCACCGTGCGCGGGGACAGCCGTACCGTCTCGCCGTCGAGGTTCACCACCCGCAGCTCGCCGTCCTCGGTGGTGCCCCGCAGGAAGCCGACCTCGTCCGGGTCGTCGCCGACCACGGCCAGGTCGCGCAGGGCCGACTGCCAGGCCTCGTCCGGCCACACGCGGGCCAGCAGGCCGGTGGGGACGGGCAGCGACGACACCATCCAGGAGTCGACCTGCGCGACGCACCCCGCTGCGTGCCGATCCAGCCATTCGGCGAAGCGCCGCAGCCGGTCCACCTCGGGGTGATCCT
This sequence comes from Streptomyces sp. NPDC001002, assembly GCF_053599215.1. NCBI lineage: Bacteria > Bacillati > Actinomycetota > Actinomycetes > Kitasatosporales > Streptomycetaceae > Streptomyces > Streptomyces sp. NPDC001002. Next base: position 47,213 of record NZ_JBSFLV010000018.1, read on the forward strand.
TGAGCGCGCGCGGCAGGGACTTCAACTGCCGCCCCGCCGACCGGCCCCCGGTGGCACGCGCCGCCACCCGCCCCTCCACCAGGGCGACTTCATACCCGTCACCCGCCGACAGCCAACCCACGATGCCCCCGCCTCCCACATCAAGACAGCCTGAAGAAAGCACAGTTCGGCCGGTCCCTCCCGGCGTCTGTGCGACGACATGCGGAACGTTAGCGGCGATCACTGACATTCGGCCGAGCGGGCTGTGGACGGGCTGAAATCAGCCACCGCGGCCGGGTCGCGCTTAGCACACCACGTAATGAGCCAGCTGTGTGGGGCACTTCCAACGCGTTAAATCTCAGCGAACTTTTCTACAACCATTGGTCACGCGCGCCTGTCTGGTTAGCAAGAGTGTGCCGAGGTTCGTCAAGAGGAGTTCAGAACGTGACCGTGCGTTCCTTTGCCAGGCGGATGCGACCGCGAGTGGAGCGGAAGACCGCCGAGGGGCTGTGGCAGCTGCGTACGATGCGAAAGCGCCGCAGATCGGCGGTCACGGACCCGGCGCTGCGCCCGGTGACGGTACGCGGCCAGCATCTGTACGGGCGGGTCGTGACGAGCTTCAGCGCCGCCGAGGCGGCCGCCGCCAACCTCGATCTGGTCGTCGCCGCGCTGGAGCAGGAAGGCATCGCCTACTTCCTCGTGCCGGCCTCCGGCACCCGGCACACGGTCGGGCTGAACGCCGTCAACCGGGAACGCTTCCTCGCCGCCTTCGAGGCGCGGAACGCGGACCGGGCGGTCTTCATCGGCCGCCCGCTGCCCGGCGGCAAGCTCAAGCACCCTGCCCTGCTCATGGACGGTGTCCTGCCGGCCGCGCTGCGCACGGCACCCACGCTGCGGATCGGCGAGAACCACCTCGGTCCCGCCGGTCAGTTGCTCGGCGGCCCCGACCTCGCCTGTGACGTCGAGTTCTGGGAGGACGGCGCGCAGCTCCTGGCCCGCGAGGACGGGGAGCGGCGCCTGGCGAAGGTCCAGCCGCAGGCCTCCCAGGACGTCTTCGCCGAGTCCCTGGTCGCACCCCGCACCAACGACATCGCCGACGTGCTGCCGACCTCCGAGCAGACTCCGGCCACCCTGCGGATCGCCGACCGTGAGCTGCCCACCTTCGGCCCGCTCACCCTGCCGACCGTCAACGACGTGACCTTCCCCGTCGACGTCGTCTACACCTGGGTGGACGGCGAGGAGCCCGAGATGCGGGCCAAGCGCGCCCGCCATCAGGGCCTCGGCACCGCCGAGATCCTCGACAAGGAGACCAACGCCTCCCGCTACACCAGCCACGACGAGCTGAAGTACTCGCTGCGGTCGCTCGCCATGTACGCGGACTTCGTACGGCACATCTACCTCGTCACCGACGGGCAGAAGCCCCACTGGCTCGACGACACGGCACCGGGCATCACGGTCGTGGACCACCGCGACATCTTCCCGCCGGACGTGCTGCCGGTCTTCAACTCGCACGCGATCGAGACCCGGCTGCACCACATACCCGGCCTGTCGGAGCACTACCTCTACTTCAACGACGACGTGTTCGTCGGCCGCCGGGCCAGCGCCGAGACCTTCTTCCACGGCAGCGGCCTCATGAAGATCCCCGTCTCGCCCCTGAAGATCGGCATCGGCAAGCCGCACGCCGAGGAGACGGCCACCAACTCCGCGAGCAAGAACGTCCGCCGGCTGCTGCTGGAGAAGTTCGGCCGCATGACGACCAACAACTTCATGCACACCCCGCTGCCCCAGCAGTGCGAGACCCTGCGGACCCTCGAAGAGCTCTTCGCCGACGACATCCGCCGCACCACGGCGTCCCGCTTCCGCTCGCCGCAGGACATCGCCATGACGGCCCCGCTGCTCTACCAGTACGCCCTGATGACCGGACGCGGTGTGCCGGGCAGGTTCAGCTTCCGGTACGTCAACATCAGCCGCCCCGACGCCGAAGCGCGCCTCGCCGAGCTGGCCCGTACCCGCCGCTTCGACTTCTTCTGCCTCAACGACGTCGACGTACCGCCGGAGGAGCGCGAGCAGGTCGGCACCCGCATGCACGCGTTCCTGGAGGACTACTTCCCCTTCCCGAGCCCCTTCGAGAAGCAGTCCGTCGAGAAGCAGAGCTGAAGGGGGGTACGTCCATGGATCTCCGCCACCGTTTCGTGGCGCCCCCGGGCCTGCGTGCCGCCCGGAACCTGCTCCGGCGCCTGGGCCTGTGGCTGTCGGCCCGGCTGTGGGCGCTGCGCGCGGCCCGGGCCCGCCGGCGCCTGCGGGCCGCCGTCCCCGGCCTGCGCCGGATCGCCCGCGGACCGATGCGGCTGTACGGCCAGACGGTCGCCGGCTACACCGCCGCCGAGGCCGCCGAAACCGACCTGGAGCGAATGTGCGGCCTGCTGGAGGCCGCCGGTGTCCCGTACTTCCACATCCCCGCGGGCCAGAGCGACGGCACCCGGCCGGTGATCGGTGTCGAGGACGGCCACCGTGCCACGATCCTCGCCCAGGCCACGCGCCGGTTCGCCGGCGGCGTCGCCTACGTCGGCGCGGTCGACCCGCACGGCACGGTGACCCGTGCGGTGCTGTGGGCCGACGGCAGGCTGCCGCGGGAGCTGAGGCGAGCCCCGGTGCTGCGCGTCGGAGTGATCCGCCTGGGCCCCGAGGGGCAGGTGTTCACCGCACTCGACACCGGCTGCGACCTCGAGTTCTGGCAGTACGGCCGGGACCTGCCGGCGGCCCGGAAGCCGGACCCCGTGTGGCTCACCGTCCCCGGCACCCGGCTCGGCGAGACCTTCGGCACGGCGCTCGTCGCCCCGCGCCGCAACCCCGTCTCCGAGGTCGTCCCGGCGACCGCGCAACAGCCCGCCGCGGTGGCCGGCCGCCGCCACAGCGTGCCGACCTTCGCCGCGTTCGCCGAACCGGGCATCGACGAGGTGCGCTTCCCGATCGACGCCGTGTACACGTGGGTCGACGGCGACGACCCCGTGCTGGCCGCCAAGCGCCGCGCCCACCAGGACCTCGACCGTGGCGGCATCGCCCCGCGCGAGACGGGCGCCTCCCGCTACACCAGCCACGACGAACTCAAGTACGCGCTGCGCTCGTTGGAGATGTATGCCGATTTCGTCCGGCACGTCTACCTCGTGACCGACTCGCAGATCCCCGCCTGGCTGAACCCGGAGGCGGCGGGCCTGACCGTGATCGACCACCGGGACATCCTGCCGCCCGACGCGCTCCCGGTCTTCAACTCCCACGCCATAGAGAGCCGGTTGCACCACATCCCGGGCCTGTCGGAGCACTACCTCTACCTCAACGACGACGTCTTCTTCAATCGCTCGGTACGGGCCGAGACCTTCTTCCACGGCAACGGCATCGCCCGCATCCCCCTGTCCCCGCTGAAGCTCGGCGTCGGCGCCCCGCACCCGCTGGAGCCCGCCCCCAACTCGGCGGGCAAGAACGCCCGCGAGGTCATCAGGCGCTTCCACGGCAGGCAGGTCACCCACAAGTCGCTGCACACCCCGCACCCCCAACTGCTGTCCGTCATGCGGGAGATGGAGAGCCGCGGGATCGAGGAGCTGGAGCGGACCGCCTACTCGCGCTTCCGCTCCACCGCCGACGTCGCGCCCGCCTCCACCCTGCACCACCACTGGGCCATCGCGACTGGCAGAGCGGTCCCGGCCGACTACCGCTTCCGCTATGTGGAGTTGGGGACACCGGACATGCAACGACGCCTGGCCCGCCTCGCGGAGGGCGAGGACGTCGACTTCTTCTGCCTCAACGACGTCGACACCGCCCCGGCCACCAGGGCGCGGGCCCAGGCCGCCATCCACGCCCTCCTGGAGTGGAAGTACCCCTTCCCGAGCCGCTTCGAGGGAGCGCTCCGCCCGACACCGGACTCAACACGTGCGGGGTTCTTGCGAGTTGGGTGACACCGTCACAGCCGCAGGACGACCAGGGCCGTGTCGTCGGTGTTGCCCCCGCTGGGGAGCAGATCGGCGAGGAGGGCGTCGGCCAGGGCTTCGGGTTCCGCGTCCCGGTGACGGGCGAGGGAGCCGGCGAGGCGGGCCAGACCGCGGTCGATGTCCTCCGTACGGCGTTCGATCAGTCCGTCGGTGTACAGGACGAGAGTGGCGCCCTCGGTGAAGGGGATGCTCGTCTCCGGTCGGCCGACGTGCTCGGGGCGGGCGCCCAGGGGCGGGTCGGTGGCCCGGTCGAGGAAGGTCACCGAGCCGTCGGGGTCGAGCAGGGCCGGCGGAGGGTGGCCCGCGCAGCTGTAGGTGATGGTGCGGTCGTCCCAGTCGACGAACGTCGTCACCGCGGTGGCCGACTCGGCGCCCTCGACGAAACGGGCGTACAGACCGAGCGCCTCCAGGGCCGAGCCCGGCCCGTCGGCGACCCGGCAGGCCGCGCTCAGGGCGCTGCGCAGCTGGCCCATGGCGCAGGCGGCCGCCAGACCGTGCCCGACGACGTCACCGACGGCGACCGCCATGCCGCCGTCGGGCAGGTCGACCAGGTCGTACCAGTCTCCGCAGACGTTCAGCGCGCCCACCGCGGGCCGGTAGCGGACGGCCGCCCTGTGGTGGCCGACCGGTCGCGGCGGGGGCAGCATCGCCGCCTGCAGGGTCAGCGCCACCTCGCGCTCATGGGCGTGGGCCCGGCGCAGTCGCTCGTTGACCTCCTGCAGCTCACGCGCCCGGGTGTACAGCTCGGCCTCCAGGACCCGGGCCCGTCTGTCGTCGGCCTTGCCGCCGAAGGCTCGGATGAACTCGGTGACCTCCTCCACCCGGTGGGCGATCAGCATGACCTCCCCGTCCTGGTCGAGTACGGGCGCGTTGACCGGGCTCCAGACGTGCTCCACCCACTGGCCGGGCCGCTGGGGGTCCTCGATGTCGTAGCGGACCAGCGCCATGGTGTCGCGCTCGCCGGTGGCCACCGCGCGCAGCATCGACTCCCGGGTCTCGCGCATCCCGGCCGCCGCCGGGTCCTTGGGGTTCTCGGGGAAGACGTCGAAGATGTAGCGGCCGACCAGTTCCTCGCGGGTACGTCCCGACAGGCGCTCGAAGTCCTCGTTGGCGTCGACGTAGACCAGCTCGGGGGTGAGCAGCGCCACCATGCCGGGCAGCGCGCGGAAGACCGCCGCGTAGTCGATCTCCGGATCCTGCATGGTCTGCCCGATTCGTCGCCGAGGTTCGATGTGTCGTTCCACGATAGGAGGGATCCGGCCACCAGGCCCGGAAAGTGCTCTCTTCGGGTCCCGATGAGTGCTCACGCCGTTGACGTCCCCGTTCCGGTGCCCACGGCCTGTTTCGACGGCTTCGACGACCGTCGTTCGTAGAGCATCGGCCACACGGTGATCAGGACGAGCAGCCAGACCAGGGCCACGGTCCTGACGTGGGCGCCGAAGGCGGCCAGCAGCAGCGGCAGTACGCAGCAGGGCAGGGCGACGGACAGCAGCCAGCGCCGTTCCCGGGCCGCTTGGCCCAGCCAGGCCAGTCCGCTGAGCAGGAAGTACCCGGCCAGCGCCGAGCACAGCAGCCAGCGGGTGGCGTCCGGCAGTGTCTCCAGGTGCTCGGCGGCGGCTCCGAGCGCGGCGGCCAGGGCGGCGAGGCAGCCGGAGACGAAACAGTGCAGGGGCAGTGCCGCGCGGGCGGGCAGCACCCCGGCCGCCAGGTGCGGCACTCCGGCGTAGCCGTGCCGGAAGGACAACGCCCACAACGCGGCCAGCAGGAAGAACGCCGCGACGGCGAGCGCGTACAGCTTCCTGTCCCACTCCGCGTCCGACGTGGCCTGGACCACCTGGGCGACACCCTCACCCAGCACGATGATCACGAAGAGACCGAGCCGCTCGCTCAGATGCTCCGTCTGCGACCGGGCGAGCGATGTGCCTCGTCCGGAGTCCCGCCGGGCGGGCCGGTTGCCGAGCCGCTCCCGGGCCACCTGACGCTCGACGATGTCCCGCGCGGAGACCGCGAACGTGACGTACAGATCAAGGGCGATACCCAGGGCCCAGAGCCAGTAACGGGTCGGTTCGTGAGCCCACAGGGAGACGATCCACGGGATCACACCGAGCGACATCTGCGCGGCCGGCCAGTCGACGAGGATCTGCCGACGGTGCTGCCAGGCCCGTGTCGCAAGGGCTCGGATCAGGATGTACGCCAGGGCGAACACACGCGCGTGCTGATCGTCGCCCTCGTGCACGCCCGGCACGGCAGCGGCCATGACGGCCATGCCGAACATCGCGGCCAGCACCGTACGGACGTGGGTGTTCTCGTAGGCCACGTTCGCGTACAGGGTGAAGCAGATCCACGCCGTCCAGAAGGCGAGGAACAGCAGCGCGTACAGGCCGAGGTCGGACACCTCGGGGACCCCGTGCAGCAGATGCGCGATCTGCGCCACGCCCGCCACGGCGACCAGGTCGAAGAACAGTTCCAACCAACTGGCGTGCCGGTTCTCCTCGTTGGTCGGTCGCGGGACCGCTGCCGTCGTGTCGTCGTCGCTCACGGCACCACCATGCCCTGTCGCCGATCATGGCGTCCCTCGGTTCGCTCATCCCCGCATGTCCGGATCCGAGGGGTTGATGGCCGGACGCGAGAGGCGCGGAAGGCAGTGCGGTGGGCATGGTGGTGTACGGACGCACGGTTCCCACCGTGCTACGGACGCACGGTCCCCGCCGTGCGCATCACCCGGAAAGCGCGAGCCTCATGACCGACACCATCGCCGGAGTGGAGATTCCCCGGACCGCGGCCGTCACGGAGGCGACCGAGATTCTCCGTGGAATGACCGGATCGCTTCTCTTCCACCATTCCCGGCGGGTATTCCTCTTCGGCAGCCTGCAGGCGCGCCGCCTCGGCCTTCAACCCGATCCCGAGCTGTTGTACGTCGCGGCCATGTTCCACGACGCCGGTCTGGTGACCCCGTTCTCCGCGGCGGAGCAGCGCTTCGAGGTCGACGGAGCCGATCACGCGCGGGCGTTCCTGCTCGGCCGCGGGTTCTCGAAAAGCGCCGCCGACGTGGTGTGGGAGGCCGTGGCGCTGCACACGACGCCCGGGATCCCGGGCCGGCTGGGGCCGGAGACGGCCGCCACGAACCAGGGCGTGCTGACGGACGCCCTCGGCTGGGGCCTGGACGCGCTGGACGGCGACGCGGTGGAGGAGATCCTCGCCGCGCACCCGCGCGGAGAATTCAAGAAGGAATTCCTTCAGCAATTCGTCGAAGGGCTCAAGAACCGCCCGGACACCACCTACGGGACCATCAACGCGGATGTGCTGGAACACTTCGTTCCCGGTTTCCGGCGCGCGAGCATGGTCGACCGCATCACCGACGCGCCTTGGCCGAGCTGACCGTAGAAACACTGGAAACCGTAGAAACACCGGAAGGAGACACCGTCCATGCGAGCCATCACCGCCCAGGACCGGGATGCCGGCGCCACCGGGCTGACCCTCACCGACCTGCCGTATCCCCATGCCGCCGAGAACGACGTCGTCGTACGCGTGCATGCCGCGGGATTCACCCGGGGCGAGCTCGACTGGCCCGGCAGCTGGACGGACCGTGCAGGGCGGGACCGCACGCCGAGCGTGCCCGGGCACGAGGTCTCCGGCGTCGTGGCGGAACTCGGTTACGGCACCACCGGCCTCACCGTCGGCCAGCGGGTCTTCGGCCCGACCGACTGGACCCGCAACGGCTCGCTGGCCGAGTACGTCGCCGTGGAGGCCCGCAACCTGGCCCCGCTTCCGGCGGACGTCGACCACACGGTGGCGGCCGCGCTGCCCATCTCCGGACTCACCGCCTGGCAGGGCCTGTTCGACCACGCCCGGCTCACCACCGGCCAGAGCGTCCTGATCCACGGTGCCGCGGGCGCCGTCGGCTCGATCGCGGTGCAGCTCGCACGGGAGGCGGGCGCCCACGTCACCGGCACCGGCCGGGCGGCAGACCGGGACACCGCGCTGGCCTTGGGCGCGCACGCGTTCCTTGACCTCGACACAGACGGGTGGCAGCAGGCGGGGGAGGTCGATGTGGTCTTCGACGTGATCGGCGGCGACATCCTCGACCGCTCCGCCGCGCTCGTCCGCGCCGGCGGCACCCTCGTCACCATCGCCGCGCCGCCCAAGGTCCGCCCCAAGGACGGACAGGCGCTGTTCTTCGTCGTCGAACCCGACCGCGCCCGTCTCGCCGACCTCGCCCAGCGGGTCAGGGACGGACGGCTCAGCGTGCGGGTCGGCGAAGTGCGGCCGCTGGCCGAGGCCGTGGCCGCCTTCGCCCCGGCCAGGCGGGTCGCCGGCCGGACGATCATCCAGGTCGTCGAGGAGTGATGAGCCTTCCTGACGGCCCGGTCATCGGCGCACGCTCGCGCGGCGGAGAGATCCTCGTCGGCCGTACATGACGTGCGGCCCGGCACGACCCGGGGTCGGATGGGAGGCGTGCAGAGATCCAAAACATCGCGGTACGACCGCGCACGCCTGCGTCTCATCGTCCTGCTGACCGGCCTCGGCCTCACCGTGGCGGCGGCACCCCCGGAATCCGAACCCGCGCCCGCGCGGGGCAACGCCTACATGGGCATCGGAGTCACGGCCCACGAACGAACCACCGGCACACCGGAGGCGATACCCCCGGACACACGAGCCGTGTGGACGGAGGGCGTCGACGTCTCCAGCCACCAGCGCGACGTCGCCTGGTCCACCCTCTGGAGCAGCGGCACCAGATGGGCCTACACGAAGGCCACCGAAGGCACCTCCTACCAGAACCCGTACTTCACCCAGCAGTACGGCGGTTCCTACGGCGTCGGCATGGTCCGCGGCGCCTACCACTTCGCCGTACCGGACTCCAGCAGCGGCACCGCGCAGGCCGACTACTTCGTCGACCACGGCGGGGACTGGTCCGGCGACGGCCGCACGCTGCCCGGCGTCCTCGACATCGAGTGGAACCCGTACGGCGCCTCCTGCTACGGCAAGTCCACGAGCGGCATGGTCAGCTGGATCCGGGACTTCGTGAACCGCTACAAGGCCCGCACCGGACGCGCCGCCGTCATCTACACGTCCACGTCCTGGTGGACCAGTTGCACCGGCGGCTACACCGGCTTCGGCGCCACCAACCCCCTGTGGGTCGCCCGGTACGCCTCGTCGGTGGGGGCGCTCCCGGCGGGCTGGTCGCAGTACACGATGTGGCAGTACACGTCGTCCGGAGCGACGGTCGGCGACCACGACAGATTCAACGGATCCCCGGACGCGCTGCGGGAGTTCGCCGTCGGGTGACAGGAAAGTGCGCCGGACACGGGGTCGTTCTCGCCGAGGACGGCCCCGGTCGCATCGGCTCGCCCCGAGTTGGGGACTCAGCGGTGAATGGCCAGGTGCGTGTCGCTCAGCCTGCTGCCGCTCCCGCCCCACCGCAACGCGATGATCTCCGCCGCGATCGCGACCGCGGTCTCCTCCGGAGTGCGGGCACCGAGGTCCAGGCCGATCGGTGAAGCCAGCCGGGACAGCGCCTCCTCGCTGACGCCCGCCGCACGCAGCCGCACGAGCCGGTCCTCGTGGGTGCGGCGGCTGCCCATGGCGCCGATGTAGCGGGCCGGTGTCGTCAACGCCCGCTCCAGCAGCGGCACATCGAACTTCGGATCGTGGGTGAGCACACAGATCACCGTGTTCTCGTCGACGGGGTTCTGGTCGAGAAAGTCGTGCGGCCACTGCACGATCAGCTCGTCCGCGTCGGGGAACCGCTTGCGGGTCGCGAAGACGGGACGTGCGTCGCAGACCGTCACGCGATAGCCGAGGAACTTGCCCATCCGCGCCACCGCGCCCGCGAAGTCGATCGCGCCGAACACCAGCATCCGCGGCGGCGGGGCGAAGGACTCCACCAGCACCGCGACCTCGCTCCCGCGCCGCTCACCGGCTCGGCCGACGCGGATGACGCCGGTGGTGCCGAGCGCCAGCATGCCGTGCGCCCGCTCGGTCACGCCCTCGTCCAGACGGCTGTCACCGAGGGACCCGAGGCCGGTCCGCTCGTCGGAGAGAACCACCAACTGGCCGCCCGACAGCGCGGGTTCGAGAACCGAGGCCACCGCGACGGGCGTACCCAGGGCGATGCGGCGCAGCACCTCGGGCAGTTCGGGGAAATGGGTCGCGCCCATCGGCCGCACCAGCACCTCGACGGTGCCACCGCAGGTCAGGCCCACGGTGAAAGCATCGTCGTCGCTCACTCCGTACCGCTCGACCACCGGCCGGCCCGACGCGATGACCTCACGGGCGACCTCGTAGACGGCCCCCTCGACGCATCCTCCCGAGACGCTGCCCACCACCTCGCCGTCCTCGGCGACGGCCATGGCGGCCCCCGGCTGACGCGGTGCCGAGTTCCAGGTGCGGGTGACCGTGGCCATCGCGAACGCCTTGCCTGCCGCATGCCAGGTCCCGATCGTGTCGGCGATGTCCCGCATCAGGGCTCCCTTCGCCCGGCCGGCCGTGAGCGCAGCCTGTGCCGGGTGTTCGCCCGCGTCAACGGCGACTTCAGCGATCGCTTAGGTGGCGCGGGACGGATTAAGCGACTCCTTAAGTCGCTGTTGACGGATTCGGTGCCGGGAGGCCGAATGACCGGACACGACGACGTCGTCGCCCAGGTACGCAGAGAGGGATCGCGATGCAGGTTCCCGCGCCATTCGAGTACGAGCGCGCCACCAGTGTCGATCACGCGATAGGACTGCTCGACCGGCTCGGCGACACCGCGCGGCTGATCGCGGGCGGGCACAGCCTGCTGCCGATGATGAAGCTGCGCCTCGCCAACTTCGAGTACCTGGTCGACATCAACGACCTGTCGGACGAGCTCGGTTACATCACCGTCGAGCCAGGACTGATCAGGATCGGTGCCCTCACCCGCCACCGCGAGTTGCTGGAGTCCGCCCAACTCGCCGACCCACTCCCGATCTTCGCCGACGCGGAGCGCGTCATCGCCGACCCCGTGGTCCGCAACCGTGGCACCCTCGGCGGCTCGCTCTGCCAGGCGGACCCTTCGGAGGACCTGTCCGCGGTGTGCACCGCGCTCGACGCACGGTGCGTCATCCAGAACAAGGACGGCCGCCGCGAGGTGAGCATGGAGGACTTCTACCGCGGCCCCTACGAAACGGCGGTCGGCGACGCCGAGATGCTGATCGAGGTCCGCTTTCCCGTCCGTCCCGGCGGATCGAGCGCGTACGAGAAGGTCGAGCGGCGGGCGGGGGACTGGGCGGTCGTCTCCGTCGGCGTGGCCGTGTGGCTGGACGGGGACGTGATCTCGGACGCGCGGGTAGGTCTGGCTGCCGTAGGGCCCAACACCACCGGACTGCCCGAGATCTCGGAGGCCATGAGGGGCCACCGTCCGTCGGAGGAACTGTACGAACGGGCCGGCACCATCGCCGCCGCTTCCTGCGATCCGGTGACCGACCGCCGCGGCAGCGCCGAGTACAAGCGGCACCTCGCCAAGGAACTGACCATTCGCGCACTGCGCCGCGCCGTGGACCGGGCACGCACGTCGACAACGGCCGTACGCGGCCCGCTGGGAGGCTGACATGCAGGTCACGATGGTCGTCAACGGTGAGGAGGTCACCCGCGAGGTGGAGGGACGGCTCCTGCTCGTCCACTTTCTCCGCGATCACCTCGCGCTCACCGGCACCCATTGGGGCTGCGACACCAGCAACTGCGGCACCTGCGTGGTCTGGCTGGACGGCGAACCCGTCAAGTCCTGCACGGTGTTGGCCGCGATGGCCGGCGGACACGAGGTCCGCACGGTCGAGGGGCTGGAGACGAACGGCGAACTCGACCCCGTCCAGCGGGGTTTCATCGAGTGCCACGGACTCCAGTGCGGCTTCTGCACGCCCGGCATGATGATGACCGCACGCGCCCTGCTGGACCGCAACAAGAACCCGTCGGACCAGGAGATCAGGGAAGCGATCTCGGGCCAGATCTGCCGGTGCACCGGCTACGCCACCATCGTCAGGTCCGTCCAGTGGGCCGCCGCCGAGGAGGCGGGCACCAGGACGACCGCACCGGCCGACGACGGCACACCCCCGGACACGACCGTCGCCGGCACGGCGTCGAGGAGGTCGTCATGAGCACGGTCGCCGATCACCCCGCGGAAGGGCCCGTCACCTCGTTCACCGACAACGACCAGCACCCCGTCGGACACGGGCGCATGCTCCGCAAGGAGGACCCCAGGTTCGTGCGCGGCCGGGGCCGGTACGTCGACGACGTCCAACTGCCTGGCATGCTCCACCTCGCGATCCTTCGCGCCCCGATGGCACACGCCCGCATCCTGAGCGTGGACACCTCGCTCGCCGAGGCCCATCCCAAAGTGAAGCTCGTCGTCACCGGCGCGATGCTCGCCGAGAAGGGCCTCGCGTGGATGCCGACCCTCTCCAACGACGTCCAGGCCGTGCTCGCCACGGACAAGGTCCGCTTCCAGGGCCAGGAGGTGGCGTTCGTGGTCGCCGAGGACCGGTACGCGGCCCGTGACGCGCTCGAACTCATCGACGTCGAATACGACATCCTCGACCCGGTCATCGACGTACGCACCGCACTCGCGCCCGAGGCCCCGGTCATCCGCGACGACCTCGAAGGCAAGGCCGACAACCACTGCTTCGACTGGGAGACCGGCGACGAGGCCGAGACCGCCGCCGTGTTCGAGCGCGCGGACGTCGTCGTCAGCCAGGACCTCGTCTACCCGCGCGTGCATCCCGCGCCGATGGAGACCTGCGGCGCGGTCGCCGACTACGACTCGGTCGAGGGCCGCCTCACCCTCTGGTCCACCAGCCAGGCCCCGCACGCCCACCGGACGCTGTACGCGATCGTCGCCGGACTGCCCGAACACAAGATCCGCGTCATCTCACCCGACATCGGGGGCGGCTTCGGCAACAAGGTGCCCATCTACCCCGGCTATGTGTGCGCGATCGTCGGCTCCCTCCTCACCGGCAAACCGGTCAAGTGGATGGAGGACCGCTCGGAGAACCTCACCAGCACCGGATTCGCCCGCGACTACGTGATGCGCGGCGAGATCGCCGCCACCCGTGAGGGGCGCATCCTTGCGATCCGCACCAACGTCCTGGCGGACCACGGCGCGTTCAACGGCACGGCCGCGCCCGTGAAGTACCCGGCGGGATTCTTCGGGGTCTTCACCGGCAGCTACGACATCGAGGCCGCCTACTGCAAGATGACCGCCGTCTACACCAACAAGGCCCCCGGCGGCGTCGCCTACGCCTGCTCGTTCCGCATCACGGAGGCCGTCTACCTGGTCGAGCGCATCGTCGACTGCCTCGCCTTCGAACTCGACATGGACCCCGCCGAGTTGCGGCTGAAGAACTTCATCAAGCCCGAACAGTTCCCCTACCGCAGCAAGACGGGATGGGTCTACGACTCCGGGAACTACGAACCCACCATGCGCCTGTCCATGGAACTGGCCGGGTACGAGGAGCTGCGCCGCGAGCAGGCCGAGAAGCGGGCGCGCGGTGAACTCATGGGCATCGGAATCTCGTTCTTCACGGAGGCGGTCGGCGCCGGGCCGCGCAAGGACATGGACATCCTCGGCCTCGGCATGGCCGACGGCTGCGAACTGCGCGTCCATCCCACCGGCAAGGCCGTGGTCCGGCTCTCCGTGCAGTCCCAGGGACAGGGCCACGAGACCACGTTCGCGCAGATCGTCGCCGAGGAGATCGGCATCCCGCCGGCCGACATCGACGTCGTCCACGGCGACACCGACCAGACACCCTTCGGCCTGGGCACCTACGGCAGCCGCTCGACCCCGGTCTCCGGCGCGGCGGCGGCACTGGTCGCCCGCAAGGTCCGCGACAAGGCACGGATCATCGCCTCGGGCATGCTGGAGGTCTCCGTCGCCGACCTGGAGTGGAACAAGGGCGCCTTCCACATCGCCGGCGACCCGGCCAAGTCCGTCACCATCCAGGACATCGCCATGCGCGCGCACGGCGCGGGCGACCTGCCCGAGGGGGTGGAGGGCGGCCTGGAGGCGCAGATCTGCTACAACCCCGAGAACCTGACCTACCCGCACGGCGCGTACATCTGCGTCGTCGACATCGATCCCGGAACCGCGCAGGTCAAGGTCCGGCGCTTCGTCGCCGTGGACGACTGCGGCACCAGGATCAACCCGATGATCATCGAGGGGCAGGTGCACGGAGGCCTCACCGACGGGGTCGGCATGGCACTGATGGAGATGATCGCCTTCGACGAGGACGGCAACTGTCTCGGCGGCTCGCTGATGGACTACCTGATACCGACCGCACTCGAAGTCCCCGACTGGGAGACCGGGTTCACCGTCACCCCCTCGCCGCACCACCCCATCGGCGCCAAGGGCGTGGGGGAGTCCGCGACGGTCGGCTCGCCACCCGCGATCGTCAACGCCGTCGTCGACGCGCTGCGCCCCTTCGGCGTCCGGCACGCCGACATGCCACTGACGCCGTCACGGGTGTGGGACGCGATGCGAGGTCGGCCCGAGCCGCCCATCTGACGCCAAGCCCTCGACGCCCGTTGACCCAAGGAGGTGGACACGACCCATGCCGACAGCGAATCCGGCGCCGACAGCGCCGGAACGGCCGCCCTCACTGAGTACGCGGATGCAGCAACTGACCGCCGCCCGCGTGCCGTTCGTCCACGCCACCGTGGTCCGCGCCCAGGTGCCGAGTTCGGCGCACGCCGGTGACGAGGCGATCGTGCTCGCCGACGGAACCATCGACGGCTTCGTGGGCGGCGTATGCGCGGAGACCAGCGTACGAACGGCCGCGCTCGGCGCGCTCGACGGCGGTGGGCCGCTGCTGCTGCGCGTCCTGCCCGAGGACGAGACCGGGTTCCCCGAAGCGCCGGGCGCGCGCGTGGTGGTCAACCCCTGCCTCTCGGGCGGGGCGTTGGAGATCTTCCTCGAACCGAGGCTCCCGCCACCGCTCGTCGAGATCGTCGGCCGGACGCCGGTCGCGGACGCGGTCGCCGCCATGTGTGAACTCCTCGGCTACACCGCGGCCCGGTCGCTGCCGTCGGAACACCTGCCCCGAGGAACCGACGCCGTCGTGGTGGCGAGCCACGGCCGCGACGAGGAGGAGTCGTTGCGGAGCGCGCTGGCGGCCGAGGTGCCGTACATCGCACTGGTCGCCAGCCGTGCACGTGGCGCGTCGGTGGTGGCCGGCCTCGACCTCCCGGACGCGGACCGCGCCCGGATCAGCAGCCCGGCCGGCCTCGACATCGGAGCACGTACCGCGCCGGAGGTCGCCCTGTCGATCCTCGCGGAGGTCATTACCTCGGTCCGTACACGGCGGGCCCTGCCGGCGAGTGAAGGCACCTCCGCCGCCGCTGAGAGCGCCACGGACCCGGTCTGCGGCATGACGGTCACCGTCCTGCCCGACACACCCCATCTCACCGTCGAGGGAGTGGACCTGTGGTTCTGCGGCCCGCACTGCCGCGACCGGTACGCGTCCGCGCAGCGCGATGAGTGACGCCTTCGCGGACGCCGACGACGTCAGGCGACGGCTCGACGAGGTCGACTACCTCGTCGACGAGGGCACGGCCACCGCGCTGTACCTCGCCGTCGCATTGGAACGCCCCCTGCTCGTCGAGGGCGAGCCGGGTGTCGGCAAGACCTCCGCGGCCAAGGCCCTCGCCGCCGCGCTGGACGCCCCTTTCATCCGGCTCCAGTGCTACGAGGGACTGACCGCGGCCGAGGCCCTGTACGAGTGGAACTACCAGCGGCAGCTCCTCGCCATCAGGCTGGCGGAATCACGTGCGGAACAGCTCACCGACGCCGACCTGTTCACCGAGGAGTTCCTCCAGGACCGACCGATCCTGCGGGCGATCCGACATGCCGGCCCGATGGCACCCGTGCTGCTGATCGACGAGATCGACCGGGCCGACGACGAATTCGAGGCGCTGCTCCTGGAGTTCCTCGGCGAGGCCGCCGTCACCGTCCCGGAACTCGGCACCTTCCGTGCCGAGCGCCGGCCCCTGGTCGTCCTCACCTCCAACCGGAGCAGGGAACTGCACGACGCGCTGCGCCGCCGCTGCCTCTACCACTGGATCGACTTCCCCGCACCGGAGCGGGCGGCCGACATCCTGCGCAGATCCGTACCGGCCGCGAGCCGCCCGCTGATCGCCTCCGCGACGGATTTCGTAGGCCGGGTCAGGCAGTTGGATCTCGACAAGGCCCCCGGAATGGCCGAGGCCATCGACTGGGTCTCCGCCCTGACCGCACTGCGCGCCACGAACCTGGTCCGCGCCGACATCCTCCGCACCCTCAGCGCACTGGCCAAGAGTCCCGACGACCACACCACCATCACGGACGCGCTGGACGAACTGGGCTATCCGCAGCCCGCGTCCGCGTAGCGCGGGAACGGACGCCAACCGATGAGGATCGACAACAAGTTCACCGTCGACGCACCGATCGACCACGCCTGGGAGGTGTTGACGGATCTGGAGGGCATCGCGCCCTGCATGCCCGGCGCCGAACTCACGGGCGTCGACGGGGGCGTCTACAGCGGCAAGGTGAAGATCAAGGTCGGTCCCGTGATCAGCCAGTACGCCGGGACCGCCGAGTTCGTACAGAAGGACGAGGCCGAACACCGGGCCGTGATCCGGGCGAAGGGCAAGGACTCCCGGGGCGCGGGCAACGCGTCGGCCGTCATCGACGCGAGGTTGACCGCGGAGGGGGACGTCACCACGGTCACCGTCGAGACCGACCTCAACATCACCGGAAAGATCGCCCAGTTCGGCAGCGGGATGATCAAGGAGGTCTCGGAGAAACTGCTGGGCCAGTTCGTCAAGAACCTGGAGACCCAGCTCCATACGACACCGGAGGCGCCGATTTCCGCCGCGGCGCCGGCGAATTCCTCGAAGGAGGAGGAACAGAGGCAAGGCCAGAAGCAAGAACAGAAGGAAGAGCAGACGACCGTCACCGCACCAGCCGCGCACACCACCGCCCCGGTCGATCTCCTCGACCTCGCGGGATCCTCCGTCTACCGCAGGCTGATACCGGTCCTGGTCGTCCTGGTCGTGGTCATCGGGATCGTCGTCTACTTCCTGGCCCGGTGAGCCGGACGCCATGAACGCCCCCGCCTCCGCCCCGGCCCTGCTGCGCGGTGTCGACCTCGCCGCCTTCGCCACCGCGTTCGCGGTGCGGTTGCGGCAGCACGGCGTCGGGGTCGGACTCACCAACAGCGCGACCTTCGTGCAGGCGTTGACCGTGTCACCGCCCTGGACCCGGACCGAGCTCTACTGGACCGCCCGGATCTGTCTGGTGCGGCGCGACGACCAACTGCCGTACTTCGACGCGGTCTTCGCCGCCGTCTTCGAGGACGCGGTCCTCGCACTCGACCCCAACGCCCGCAGAGAACGCGGCCCTCAACGCACCCAGGCACCAGAGGGCAGCCCGGGCCGGGGAGCCGACGAGAGCGTCGACCGAGGAGGGCTCCCGTGGGTGACGCTGCCCCGCATGGTCGAGGACGGCGACCAACAGGACGCGCAAACGCCGGAGTCCGGGCTGCTCGTACCCCGCCCCCGGGCCAGTGGAGACCCGGGAAATCTCGACGTGCCGTTCGAGCAGTTGGGCCCCGAGGAGACCGCCCTCCTGGGCCGTTGGCTGGAGAACGCCGTACCCACCTGGCCCCGGCGTCGATCGCGGCGGCTCGCGCCGGTCGGCGGCACCCGCGGCCGCATCGCGCTCAGGCTCACGCTGGCCCGGGCTCGCCGGACCGGCTGGGAGCCGCTGTGCCCCGTACGGGTGCGGCCCGTGCACGCACCGCGTCCCGCCGTCATGCTCTGCGACGTCAGCCGGTCCATGCAGGCACAGGCAGTCGCCTACCTCCATCTGATGCGTGCGGTCGTCCTGCGAGCGGGCGTCCGTGCCGAGGTCTTCGCCTTCGCCACCTCCCTCACCCGGTTGACGCCCGTCCTCGCGCACCGGTCCGCGCAGACCGCGATCGAGAACGCGACGGCCCAGGTCACCGATCGGTTCGGCGGTACGAGGATCGCGAGCAGCGTGCGGGCCCTGCTCGACTCACGGCACGGTGAGTGCGTGCGGGGCGCGGTCGTGATCATCGGCTCCGACGGATGGGACGCGGACAGCCCGGAGGAACTGGCCGAGGCGATGCAACGGTTGCGGCGACGTGCCCATCAGGTGATCTGGATGAACCCGCGCGCGGCGGCGCCAGGCTTCGAGCCACGCGTCGGAGCGATGGCGGCCGCGCTCCCGTACTGTCACCGCTTCCTGCCCGCCGACACCTTTCACGACCTGGAACGCGTGCTGGGCGAGATCGCCACCGTGCGAAGGGACGGCTCGCGCGTCAACTCCACAGCGTCACATGGATCGCGGGCCTGAAGCGTCCCGCGTTGACACCCCCACCGCGCAGCATCGCCTGGGTGGCGCGAGGCGTCGTCACAAACCGCACCAGTTCCTCGGCCGCGGCCGGTGCCGTACGGCCGGAGAGCGTCGCCGCATGCCATGCGCTGCGCGCGTTGAGCGCGGGCACGGACAACTGCCGTAGATCACCGGCCGCGACGTCCTGGGTCACGGCGGACGACAGGACCAGGGCCACGCCCTTGCTGTGCTTGGCCTCCTCGACCGCGGCGGTGTGGCTCTGGAAGATGCGCTGCTGCTCCTCCGGGACGTTGATCTGGCGGAGCACCGTCGTGGCCAGGTCGGCCCGGTCGACGGCGGAGGGGCCCAGCAGCCAGGTCTGCTGCCTGAGTTCACTGACCGACGCCTCGGTGCCCAAGGGGCGGCCGGCCAGGGCGTGTTGGGGACCGACGACCAATGCCATCGCGTAGTTCAGGAACGGTGCGCACGCGATCTTCCCGTCCGTGGACGCGGGCCGGGGGCCGAGGGCCACGTCGATCGTGCGGTTCACCAGCAGTCCCGCGAACTGGTGGCTGCTGTGCACGCTCAGCTCGACGTCGAGGTCGTCCGCGCGATTGGCGAACAGGTCGATGAGGCCGGGAGCGGCGTACTCGGCGAAGAGACTGGACGCCCCCACCCGCAGGAGCCGGCGCCCGAAACCCGCCTGGCTCACCTCCAGAATGGTGCGGTCCTGAAGGCCCAGCAGCTCGGTCGCGCGGCTGGCGAGACGCAGTCCGCCCGGGGTGAAGGCGAGACCGGCTCCCGTACGCGCGAACAACTTGTCGCCGAGTTGCTTGCGCAGGTGGGCGACGTGCATCGAGACCGCCGCCTCCGACACCGACAGGTCGCGGGCGGCGGCCTTGACCGAGCCGAGCCGTACGACGGCCGCGAACGCCCTCAGCTGAGTAGGCGTCACGTGATCCTCCCCTGTGTCGTTGTCGGTTCAAATTATCTCGCGTGATCGCGGGAGGCTACAGATCGCGAGAGGGATTGTGCCGTGCGGACGAGACGGGGAGGGCCGCGTCCGCAGGACTGCGCGGGGTGGGTCGGAGTGTACTTCGCTCGGCGCTCAACTCGCCGAGTGGAAAAGGGGGTTGGGCGGGATCCGCAGGCCTCAGCGCAACCGGCGTGCGCGCAGCACGATGTCGTCCGTGTGGTGGGCCCCGGCACCGCCCTCGGGGGCCACGCGCGGGCGCTGCTCGTCCACTTCGACCGCCCAGTCGTCGTCGAGCAGCGCGGCGACCATGGCGGGCCAGACGTAGTCGGCCGGGTCGAAACCGCTGTCGTCCGGCTGGTGGGTGTCCATCCCCGCGTGGTGCACGAGCAGCAGCACACCACCCGGGGCGACGGCGGCGAGCAGCGCGCGCTCGGACGCGGAGTCGGGGGTGCGCAACAGGGCCGGGTACTGGGCGGAGACCAGATCGAAGGAGGCCGGCGGGAGCGCCGCGCCCGTCAGCGCCGCGTGGATCCAGCGAACGGTCACGTCCGCGTCCCGTGCGTGCCCGACCGCCCGCTCCAACGCCACGCCCGAGACCTCGAGCGCGGTCACGTCCCATCCGCCGCGGGCGAGCCAGACGGCGTCCGCGCCCTCGCCGCAGCCGACGTCGAGCACCCGGCCAGGGGTGAGCGAGGCGACCTCGGCCACGAGCGCGCCGTTGGGCCGTCCGCTCCACAGCTGCTGCCGGTCGGCGTACCGGGCGTCCCATTCCTCACGCAGCGCGGGGTCTCCGGCGTAGGCGCCGGCGGGCGAGGGGGCGTCGAAGGCAGCCGATTGCGCAGCGATGTCGTCAGTCATGCGCCCACCGTCGGCCATGACGTCCTCGCGGGACCACTTTTGTTGCCGTTCCCGCAAATCGACGTCCCCCGAGCGGCACCGGCACGAGTCACCATCCGTCCATGCGCGCCAGTTCCTCGCCGTCCGCGTCGTACACGCGGAAGACGGGGCCGCCGCCTGCCTTCCTGGGGCTTCTGGTCCGCTCGACGGGGTCCTCGGGGCTGCTCACGGCGTACGTGCTCACGTAGGCGGGCCGTCCGGCCAGGCGCACGATGGGGAGGACGGTGGTCAGGCCGTCCTCGGTCATGGTGATCCGGGTCGCGGGAATCCTGCCGTTGTAGGCGAGGACGTGCACCACGCCCTTGGCGAGGGGGGTCCAGTTCTGGGTCATCGGCACGGCGCCGGTTCGATAGGTGTCGAGGACGCCGACGCAGATGGGTTTCTCGTCGCCGGCCTGCCCGTCGCACATCTCGGTCGGTTTGAGCAGGTACCAGACACCGAGGCCGGCCTGGATCCGTTCGCCTGGGCGGACGATCCGCACCTCCGAGTCACGGTTCGCCGTGCGGTGCGGTGAGGGGGAGTGCGAGGGGATCGGACGGGGGCTGGTGACGGTGTGCGAGGCGTCGGGCTCGGACAGGGCGACGACTCCGATGCCGACGGGTACCAGCAGTGCCGCGCCGAGAGCGGCGGCCGCCAGACTGCGGCGTCGTTTGATGACCTTGCTGCGCTGCACGATCCGGTCGTGCGGAAACGACGGGGGGACGAACTCGCGTGCGGCCTCGTCGAGTGCCTGCCACAGTTCGGGTACCGGTGGCTGAGGCGACATGTCGGTCTTCATCACGGGTCCCCTTTCACCCTTGGGCCGCTGCGGCGGCGTAGTCGGACAGGGCCGCGCAGTCGCGCAGTTTCTTCAGGGCGCGGCTGGCCTGGCTCTTCACGTTGCCCACCGAGCAGTTGAGGATCTGCGCAGTCTCCTGCTCGCTGAGGCACTCCCAGTAGCGCAGCACGACGACCGCGCGTTGACGGGGCGGGAGTGTGGCGAGCGCGTCGAAGAGCTCGGAGCGGTCGGCGTAGGTGTCGTGCATGCTGAGCTCACCGGCGGGTATGCGCGGCTCGGTCAGGTGAGGCGTGAGGAGTTGCACGACCCGCCGCCTGCGCTGCCGCGTGGTGTTGTTGTTGATCAGCGCCCGGCGGACGTACTGGTCGGGTGCGTCGAGGGTGCGTACGTGGTTCCAGCGCAGGTACACCTTGGCGAGGGTGGTCTGCACGAGGTCCTCCGCCTCGTGGTGGTCGCCGTTGGTCAGCAGGTAGGCGATGCGCAGCATCCGCCGCCAGCGGACGGCCGCGTAGGTCTCGAAGTCCGTGAGGTCCGGGAGATCCGGGAGGTCGTGCTCGGAAAGTTCCTCCACCCGGTCCGGTCCGCTGCTGTCGTCCGCCTCCTGGTCCGCTCTCCGGACCGCCGCTCTTCCAGAGGCGGCAGGCGTACGAGGGCTGATCATGCGCACACCCCGTCTTCCCCGTTTCATCCACTGTTCCGCGCCCTGGTCAGGGAGCGCGTATTCCTGTCAGTAACACCCCTGAAGAGGCACGGTGGTTGCATGCCGCCCCGCATCTCGTGGTCGAGGGGTGCCGGAGGACGAGGCTGGGTGCGGGCTCGCCCCGTCCCGCCCATTGACTGTTTGCTATAGCAGGAGGCATTCTTGTCGGCATGAGCACCGACGCCCTGGGCACCGTGGAGACGATGTCGCTGGCCGACCAGGCCTACCGGCGACTGCGGGACGCGATCCGCGACGGCGTGCTGCGGCCGGGCGAGAAGATCACCGAACGTGATCTCGCGGCCCGGCTCGGCGTCAGCCCCACCCCGGTGCGGGAGGCGCTGCGCCAGCTGGTGCACGAGAAGGTCGTCGAACGGGTCGGCCCGCGTGCTCTGCGCATCG
This sequence comes from Streptomyces sp. NPDC001002, assembly GCF_053599215.1. NCBI lineage: Bacteria > Bacillati > Actinomycetota > Actinomycetes > Kitasatosporales > Streptomycetaceae > Streptomyces > Streptomyces sp. NPDC001002. The sequence continues at coordinate 69,263 of NZ_JBSFLV010000018.1, forward strand.
CCGACCACTCCTCGGCGGCCCGCTCGGAGATCGTCGAGGCGGAGGTGCGGCTGTCCGCCCTCATGGCCCGGCTCGCGGCCCGCAACGCCACCGCCGAACAGCTCACCGCTCTGGTCTCCCTGCTGGCGGAGACCGACCTGATCGTCGCCGACGTCGAAAAGACCCTCGCCGAGCAGGGCTTGGAGGGTGATGTCGCCGAGCGGCTCACGACCGTCTTCCACAAGCTGCGTCTCTTCCATCGCCAGGTGGAGGAGTGCGTGGGCAACCCGGTGCTGACCGGGCTGCTGGAACAGGCCCGGGCGTTCAGTTACGAGGAACGGCTCGATCTCACGATGAAGCTCGCACCCGAGCGCGCCGACTCGTTCCGTGCCCGCTACCACGAACACCGCCGGCTCCTGGACGCCCTCCTCGAACGGGACGAGGACCGCGCCGAGGAACTCGCCGCGCACCACCACCGCGCCGCGCTCGTCCAGCTCTCCGGCAGCTGACAGTCACCGCCCGGGTCCCCTGCCCGCCCCCCCAGGCGGCGGACAGGGCTTCCCCTTCGCCTTCCCAAGGCCTCACCTTTGCCCAACCCTTTTGCTATAGCATGTAGCACTGGAGCCGCCATGATCCCCGATTCCCCGCCCGCTCCGGGCGCGACGACAACCGCGCCCCCCTCACACGCGAGCGAGCAGCTGAACCGCAGCGCCGTGCTCTGGGTGACGCTCGCGGTGTTCGCCCAGGAAGCGGTGTGGAACTTCTACGACGCCCAGGTCCCCGAGCAACTGCGGCACCACTTCACCTCAGCCGGCGTGATCGGCCTGATCATGGGTCTGGACCACTCCTGGGGCATCTTCACCCAGCCCTCCGTCGGATTCCTCTCCGACAGGCTGGCCCGCCGACGCACCGGCCGCTGGCCGATCATCCTCGTCGGAGCCGCCGTCGCCACGGTGCCGTTCGCCCTCATACCCTGGGCCGGCAACCTCCCCCTGCTGCTGGTGTGCGTGGTCGGTTTCGCCGCCGTCGCCAACGCCTTCAAGGGCGTCACCGAGACCCTCGTCTCCGACTACGTCGCCCCGTCCGTGCGCGGCAGGGCCCAGGGGTTCGTCAAGGCCGGCGTCAGCCTGACCATCGTCGTCTCCTCCCTGATCAGCCTGCTCGTCGTCGACCGCTCCCTGCGTCTCGCGTTCGCGATCCCGCCGCTGCTGATGCTGATCATGCTCGGTCTGTCCTGGACGTTCCTCGGCCGCCGCCACACCGAGCGAGTGCTCCCCGAGGAAAAGACGGACCGGGCGGGGGAGTTCGGCTCGCCGTGGGCTGTGGTGAAGGACGCCGTACGCTCACCGTCCAGTCCGACACTCCAGCTGATGATCGGCATCTTCTGCTTCGCCGGCATGTGGTCGGCGCTGCGCTCCCTGATGACTCCGTACGGAACGCAGGTCCTGGACCTGACCCGGGGAGAGGCCGGTGGACTGGCCCTGCCCGGCGCCGTCGCGTTCCTCGTCTGCGTCCTGCCGATCGCGTACCTCTCCGACCGGCTCGGACAGATGCGTGCCATGCGCTACGGCGTGGGCCTGTTCATCGTCGGCCTCCTCGTCGGCTTCGCCGTCCCCACCGTCCCCGGCACGATCGCGTCGATGGTGCTGTCCTCCCTCGGGTACGCGTCGTTCGCGGTCAACGCGCTTGTCGCGCTGTGGAATCTCGCCCCCACCCAGAGGGTCCTCGGTACCTACACGGCCCTGTACACGATCGCGTCCGCGTCCGGGATGGCGCTCGGTCCGGCGGTCCTCGGCACGACGATCGACCTCACGAGCTGGCGCTACATGCTCCTGAACGCCGCGTTCTTCGCCGGCGTCACCTTCCTCGTCTTCACCCGCCTGGCCCGCCGTACCCCGGACCGGCCCATGGCGTAACGCCCCGACCGTTCCGCCTCGTTCACACGCAGCACCGAAAGGCACCGACCTCATGGAACTCCGCATCCTGGCCCCCACCGGAGCGCTCGGCGCCGGGTTCGACGCCGACGCCTTCGCGCGTGGCGTCGCCGCCCGCCCGGACGTGATCGCCTGCGACGCCGGGTCCACCGACTCCGGCCCCGCCGCCCTGGGCTCCGGCACCCCCAAGCTCTCCGCCCAGGCCGTCACGCGCGACCTGCGCCTGCTCCTCCAGGCCCGTGACGAACTCGGCGTACCGCTGATCATCGGTTCGTGCGGAACGTCCGGCCGAGACGTCGGCGTCGACGGGATGGCGGACCTCACCCGCACGCTGGCCGCCGAAGGAAACCTGCACTTCAAGCTCGGCCTGATCTACTCGGACCAGCCCGCGGACCGTCTCCAGACCCTTTACGACGCCGGCCGCATCCGACCCCTCGCGAATGCGCCCGCCATCGACCGGGAGCTCTTCGCCCGCAGCCACACCGTCGCGATGATGGGAGTCGAACCGCTCCAGGAAGCCCTCCGGGACGGCTGCGACGTGATCCTCGCAGGGCGGGCCAGCGACACGGCCCTGTTCGCGGCCCTCCCGCACCTCAAGGGCGCCGACCCGGGCCTGACCTGGCACATGGCCAAGACCATCGAGTGCGGCGCGGCCTGCGCCGTGCCCCCGTCCGCCAACGGCCTGCTCGTCACCCTGCGCACGGACCACTTCGACGTCACCACCCTCGCCGACGGCAGCCGACTGACCCCCAGGTCCGTCGCCGCGCACACCTTGTACGAGAACGCCGACCCGTTCCGCGTCGCCGAACCCTCCGGCGAGTTGGACACCACCGACGCCACCTACGAAGCGGTCGACGACCGGACCGTGCGCGTCCGAGGCGCCCGCTACCTGCCGGCCGACGGCTACACCAACAAGCTCGAAGGCGCCGAACTCGTCGGCCACCAGACCGTCATCATCGGCGGGGTGCGCGACCGCGTCGTCATCGACGCCCTGCCCAAACTCCTGCCGATGGCCAAGCAGTACTTCGACGCCAAGATCCTCGACGTCTTCGAGGGAGCCGTCGACCCCGCCGACATCGACATCGACTACCGCCTCTACGGCGCGGGTGCGGTGCTGGCAGGCCGCGAACCCGACCCGCTGTCGCCCCGCGAACTCGGCGTCCTGATCACCGTCACCGCCCCCGACCAGGAAACCGCCCACGCCATCGCCACGTTCGTCGCCCACGCCAGCAGCCACCTGCCGATCCCGGAGTACGACGGCCTGGTCTCCACCCTCGCCTACCCCTACTCCCCGCCCGAAACGGACCGCGGCCCCCTCTACCGTTTCACCCTCAACCACGTCGCCACCGGCGTCACCCCCACCGAACTGTTCCGCACCACCACCGAGGAGCTGTGACCCCATGACCACCCTGCTCGACTACTGCTCCCTGATCCGCTCCAAGAACGCCGGCCCCTTCACCCTGACCTTCGACTTCATGTGCCACGACCAGGATTCGTACGACGCCCTCGTCGCCACCGGCTTCCTCGACGAGAACCTTTTCGCCACGCTCTTCGAAGCCGACCCCGACGACATCAGCGTGATCAACCACCCCCTCGCCCTCGCGGTGAAGGTCTCCCTCCCGCGTCCGACCGTCCAGGGCGACCTGCACGACAGCGACTGCTATGCCGGTCAGCAGTACGCACCGCTGATGGACATGGAAATCCCGGTGAAACGTGCGCAGTGAGTGAAGCGCGGGAACACTTCAGGCCATTGATCTGACTCCCCGTCAGTTCTCGGTATTCTCCCCCGGCCCCCACAGGCGGGACGACGACAGTGAGGCCGCGGCCCTGGACCAGGGCCCCGAGCCGCAGTCTGCCGTCCCCTCATGCCTGAGGAAGCCATGACCCCCACCCCCCACCTCACCGCATCCGACGTGCGCACAGAGCGTCCGGCCCGGTTCCAGCCCGCCGAGCGTGCTTCGCTCCCGCACACCGCAACCGCGACGGTGGACATCGTCGTGCCCGTCTACAACGAGGAACGCGCCCTGCCCGGCTGCCTGCGCACCCTGCACGCGCACCTGTCCCGGGACTTCCCCTTCCCCTGGCGGATCACGGTCGCCGACAACGCGAGCACCGACGCCACCCTCGCCACCGCCCGTCGCCTCGCGGACGAACTGCCCGGCGTCGGTGTCGTCCACCTGGACCGCAAGGGCCGCGGCCTGGCTCTGCGCACAGTCTGGGGCGCCAGCGACGCCGACATCGTGGCGTACATGGACGTCGACCTGTCCACCGGCCTGGACGGACTGCTCCCGCTGATCGCCCCGCTGGCCAGCGGCCATTCGGACCTTGCGATCGGCTCCCGGCTGGCGGCCGGCGCGCGCACGGTGCGCGGACCGCGTCGCGAGTTCGTCTCCCGCTGCTACAACGGCGTCATCCGGCTCACCCACGGCGTCCGGTTCACCGACGCCCAGTGCGGATTCAAGGCAGCCCGCACCGAGATGCTCCGGCCGCTGCTGGAGGTGACCCGCGACGACGCGTGGTTCTTCGACACCGAACTGCTCCTGCTCGCCGAGCACAACGGACTGCGGATCCACGAGGTCCCGGTCGACTGGGTCGAGGACATCGACACCCGGGTCGACGTGGTCAGCACCGCCACCGACGACCTGCGCGGCCTGTGGCGCATGGCGCGGCTCAAGGCCTCCGGCGAAGCCCGGGTCGCGCTGCGGCCCCGCCCCGCACCGGCCGCCGAACACCCCAACGCCGTCCTCGCCCCCGCCGGCCGACGCGGCGCGCTGTCGTGGGAGATCGGCTGCTTCGTCGCCATCGGCGTCGTCTCGACGCTCGGACAGGCGCTGCTGTACTGGCTGTTGCGCGGCTGGTGGACCCCCGCCGTCGCCAACCTGCTCTCGCTGCTCGTCCTCACGGTCCTGAACACCGAGGCCAACCGACGGCTCACCTTCCGCCACTCGGCAGCCCCGCCCGCCCGCGTCCACCTCGGCGCCGGAGGCCTGTTCGTCCTGGGCTACCTGGTCACCTCGGGCGCGGTGCTGTGGTTCAAGCACCTCGACCCCGGTGCCTCGACGGCCGCCGAGACCGCGGTCCTCGCCACCGCGTCCGTCGCCGTGACCTGTGTCCGTTTCGCTGTGCTGCGCCTGGCCGTCTTCGCCGGCCCGCGCAGCCGTACCCGTCGATGAGAGCGAATCCCGAGATGACCAACTCCGCGCACATCATGCCCGTCCCCGCCGCGACGTCGGCGGACGACGGCAGCAACACGGATACGTCCGTCCGCGCGCTGCCCGCGTGGGCCGCACCAGCCGCCCTCGGCGCCGTCCTCGTCCTCGCGGCGGTGCTGTACGGCTGGGCCCTGAACTCCCTCGGCTGGAGCAACAGTTACTACTCGGCGGCCGTGAAGTCGATGGGGCGGAACTGGACCAACTTCCTCTTCGGCTCGTTCGACCCCGCGGGCGTCGTCACGGTCGACAAGCCGCCGGCCGCGCTGTGGCCGCAGGTGATCAGCAGCAAGATCTTCGGGATGCACGGCTGGGCGCTGATCCTGCCCCAACTGCTCGAAGGCGTGGCCGGGGTGCTGGTGCTGCACCGCACGGTGCGCCGTTGGGCGGGGGAAGGCGCGGCGCTGCTCGCCGCGCTGGTGCTCACCCTGACGCCGATCACCGTGGCCATCAACCGGGACAACAACCCCGACACGCTGCTGGTGCTTCTGCTGGTGTCGGCCGCGTACGCGCTCACCCGTGCGTTGCAGGCCGAGGGCCGGGCCGCGACCTGGTGGTTGTGTGCGAGCGGCTTTCTGATCGGGTGCGGGTTCCTCACCAAAATGCTCGCCGCCTGGATGGTCGTTCCCGCGTTCGCCGTCGCCTGGCTCGTGGGAGGAAGCGGCGCCTGGATACCGCGAGTCGGGCGGTTGTTGGGCGCGGGGGCCATCCTGGCGGCGTCCTCTCTATGGTGGGTCGCCATGGTGGCCCTGTGGCCGGGGGACCGGCCGTACATCGGCGGCAGCGAGGACGGTTCGGCCTGGGATCTCGTGATCGGCTACAACGGGCTGGGCCGGGTCTTCGGCTCCAGTGACGGAACGTCCCAGGCGATGGGCGGGGCGGGCGGCGGATTCGGCGGCGAGGCCGGTCTCGGACGGCTGTTCAACGACCAGGTGGGCGGCCAGATCAGCTGGCTGCTGCCGGTCTGCGCGCTGGCTCTCGCGGTAGCGGTCGCCTGCGCGGTACTGCGTCGGCGCGGGAGGCTGTCGGACTCCGGCGTGCTGCCGGCTTCCGGCTGGCTGCTGTGGGGGACCTGGCTGGTGGTCTGCGCGGCCGTGTTCTCGACCCAGAAGGGCATCTTCCACCCGTACTACACCACTCAACTGGCCCCGGCGATCGCCGCGTTGTGCGGCGGGCTGCTGGCCGCCCTGGTCCGCGTCCACCGCGCACGACTGCGCTGGGCACCCCTGGCCGGCGTGGCCGCGGTCGCGGTGAGCGTGGTCTGGGCGGCCGCGCTCATCCGCCGCCAACCCGACTGGAACGGCTGGCTGTTGTGGCCCGTGCTGCTGGTCGGCTGCGCCGCCGTCACCCTCCTGTTCCTCTCCCGGCGCCGGGCCCGGCTGGTGGTGGCGGCCGTGGGCGCGGCGGTCCTGTCGATCCTGCTGGCCCCGGGCGCCTGGGCCGCGACCGTCCCCGGCTCCACCGGCATGGGCGGCACCAACCCGACCGCCGGCCCGCTGACCCTGGGCTTCGGCGGGGGTATGCCCGGGCGGAGCGGTGCCCCGGACGACCTCCCGTCGGGGCTGCCCTCCGGTATGCCCTCGGGCATGCCGACCGGGGGAGCGGGCATGCCCGGCGGCGCGGGTGCCGGCGGCAGTGGTCTCCCGTCGTTCCCGGGCGGCGCATCGGGTACCGCTCCCGGCGGTAGCGGAGGCGCCCCGAGCGGGCGCGGTGGCCCCGGTGGCATGGGAGGCGCGGAACTCACCGCCGACCAGCGCAAGATCCTCCAGTACGCCGTCAAGCAGTCGCCCGACGCCCGGATCAAGCTCGCCGTCGAGGGCGGAGCCAATGCCGCCGCCTCGTTCATCCTGGACACCGACGAGACCGTCATCGGCATGGGCGGCTTCATGGGCGGCGACAATGCGCCCTCGGTGACCCAGCTGGAGAAGTGGACCAAGAGCGGCGAACTACGCTTCGTCCTGGGATCCGGCACGGGTGGCGGCGGTTTCCGGGGCCAGTCCGGCGGCGCCGCCCAGCAGCGCTCCGACTGGATCGCCGACAACTGCACCAAGGTCGCGGCGTCGGCGTACGGCGGCACCGCGGCGCAGGACGACCAACAGGACAGCGGTGGCGCGGCCGGCTTCGGCGGAAGTGGCGAGCTCTACGACTGCGCCCCCGAGTAACCAACCGAGGCCGCCCCCACGGCCGTAGGACGGCAGAACGGACCAGCACACGCAATGACCGAGCAGCCCCCAGCGGAGCGGCCGCGACACCGGCTTCTCGTGGTCGAGGACGAGCCCAGCATCCGCACCCTGCTGGAGGCGACCCTCCGGCTGACCGGATACGAGGTGCGCGGCGCCGACACCGGGCGCTCGGCCCTCCAGGAGATCGAACGCCTGGAGCCGCATCTCGTCCTGCTCGACGTGATGCTGCCCGATCTGGACGGCTTCGAGGTGACCCGCAGGCTGCGGGCGGCGGGGAACGACTGTCCGGTCCTGTTCCTGACCGCCCGCACCTGCGTCGACGACCGCATCAGCGGGCTGACCGCCGGCGGGGACGACTACGTGGCCAAGCCGTTCAGTATCGAGGAGGTGCTGCTGCGCATCGAGGCCATCCTGCGCCGCACGGCACCGGCCGCCGAACCGTACGCACCGCAGAGCGTCCTGCGCTACGCCGACCTGGAACTCGACGAAGGCGCCCACGAGGTGCACCGCGCGGACCAGTACATCCCGCTGTCTCCTACCGAGTTCAAGCTCCTGGCCTACCTCTTGGCCAACGCCGGCCAGGTGATGAGCAAGATGCAGATCCTCGACCACGTCTGGAGCTACGACTTCGCGGGTGACGCCCGGATCATCGAGACCTATGTCCGATACCTGCGCAGGAAGATCGACCGCTTCGACCCGCCGCTGATCCACACCGTCCGCGGCGTCGGCTACTGCCTGCGGCTGCCCCGCGACTCCGGCGGGACGCAGGAGCAGTGACCCGGTTCCGGCCCCCGCCGCCCGGGTCCCTGCGCCGGCGCCTCGTCGTCGGCGTCACGCTGCTCGCCACCACCGCGGTCCTGGCCTCCCAGGTCATCGGCTTCGTGGTGCTCAGGTCCTGGCTGCTGGACCGCGTCGACGACCAACTCCGCGGGTTCCATCCACCGATTCTCGCCTTCCAGGACGCGCGCGAGGGCGCCCTCCGGCATCCCGGGGACCGCCTCGGGCTGCTGCCCTCCGACTTCCAGTTGTACTTCTACGACTCCTCCGGCCACCTTGTCGACGAATCCCTCGGTTCCGGGGTCAAACCGGGGCCCCGACTGCCCGATGACGCACGCGACCTCGGACTGCGGGACGGGCATCCCGAGAGCAGGTCCGCAGTGAGCGGCGACGGCCGTTGGCGGATACTCCTCAACCCCGGCCCGGACGGCATGAGTTCGGTGGTCGCCCTGCCGCTCGACACGTTCGACGACGCCACGTCGAAGATCCTCTGGCTGAACGTCGTCCTGCTCGCCGTCACGGTCGTCGCACTGTGCGCCCTGGGCCGCTGGGTGGTGAGGCTGGGACTGCTGCCGCTGATCAGAATGGAACGCACCGCACAGGACATCACCGCGGGCCGGCTCGAACTCCGGTTGCCCGACACCGACCCGCGCACCGAGATCGGACGCCTGGGCCGCGTCCTCAACTCCATGCTCGACCGGCTGCAGAAGGCACTGCTGGCCCGAGAGGCCTCGGAGGAGCGCCTGCGTCGCTTCGTCGCCGACGCCGGCCACGAACTGCGCACCCCGCTCACCGCCATCCAGGGCTACGCCGAACTCGCCCTGCGCCCCGAGCCGCGCCCGGAGCACGAGCGGGACGAGGCCAACCGGGTCATCGCCCGCAACGCGGAACGGATGAGCCTGCTCGTCGACGACCTCCAACTCCTCGCCACCCTGGACAAGGAGCCCTCCTACCGACGTGAGCCGGTCGACCTGCTGTCCCTCGCGGCGGACGCCGTCAGCACGGCGGCCGTGCACAGCGCGTCGCACCCCGTCGACCTCGGCCCGCTGCACACCTGCGCCGATCCGACCGGAGCCCAGGAACTCGACGTCGCCGAGACCGTGGGCGACCCGCACCGCCTGCGCCAGATCCTGGAGAACCTGCTCTCCAACGCCGGCATCCACACCCCGCAGGGCACCCGCGTTCACGTCCGGGTCGGCACGAAGAAAGCGGCTCCCGGCACCGGCGGCGTGGACCGTCCCGGCCGCACCTCGGTCTCGCCGCCCCTGCCCGAGGGGTTCCCGGTCGCGGTCATCGAGGTGGCGGACGAGGGACCTGGCCTCGAACCCGTCGACGCCGAGCACGTCTTCGAACGCTTCTACCGGGTCGATCCCGCCCGCTCACGCGCCCACGGCGGCAGCGGCCTCGGCCTGGCCATCGCCGCGGCCATCGCGGAGGGCCACGGCGGCCGACTCGAACTCGACACCGCCCCGGACCAGGGCTGCACCTTCCGCCTCGTCCTCCCCACCACCGGCCACGCCCCCGAATCTCGTTGATCCCGCGGGCACTTGGCCCCGATTCCTCGTGCACGGCTATGGGAAGTTTTGGGGTGCATCGTTACCCTCCGGCCATGATTCCCACGGTGGTTTGGGGCACAGGCAATGTCGGGCGTGCGGCCATCAGAGCCGTCGCGGCGCACCCGATGCTCAGCCTTGTGGCCGTGCTGGTGTCGAACCCCGCCAAGGTCGGCAAGGACGCGGGCGAGCTCAGCGGACTCGATCGGCGCCTCGACGTGACGGCCACGGACGACGTGGAGGCGGTCCTCGCCTCGCGTCCCCGCGCCCTCGTGTACGCGGCCTCCGGCGACGTCCGCCTCGACGGCGCGATCGAGGACATCGCCCGCGCACTCCGCGCCGGCGCGGTGGTCGTCACACCGTCGCTGTACGGCATGTACGACTGCACGAACGCACCGGACGAGATCCGTGACGTGCTGGTCGAGGCGGCAACGGCCGGGGGCGGCTCGCTGTTCGTGTCGGGCGTCGACCCCGGCTGGGCCAACGACGTGCTCCCGCTGCTGGTCAGTGGGCTCGGCTCCGAGATCGACGCCGTCCGCTGCCAGGAGATCTTCGACTACTCGACGTACGACCAGGAGGAGTCCGTCCGCGACCTGATCGGCATGGGACATCCACTGGACTACCAGCCGTTGATGCTCGTCGAGACCATTCCGACCATGATCTGGGGCGGCCAGCTCCGGATGATGGCCCGCGCGCTGGGCGTCGAACTGGACGGCATCGAGGAGACGTTGGAGCGACGGCCCCTCGAATCGACCGTAGTCACCGACACGATGGGGGAGTTCGCGGCCGGCACCCAGGGAGCGATACGTGTCGAGGTGCTGGGCATGGTCGGGGGCGAGCCCCGCATCGTCGTCGAGCACGTCACCCGTATCCACGCCTCCTGCGCGCCGGACTGGCCGGTACCGCCGGACGGCGGGGCGGGCGCGCACCGCGTGATCGTCGAGGGGCGGCCCCGCATAGAGGTCACCGTCGAGGCCACGGACGAGGGAGAGAACAGGGCCGCGGGCGGCAACGCGACGGCGGCCGGCCGGCTGGTGAACGCCATCGACTGGCTCGTCGAGGCCGAGCCGGGTCTTTTCGACGCACTCGACGTCCCGCTGCGCCCCGCGGTGGGCAGACTGGGAAAGAAGTGATCATGCGGATCGACATCCCTGAGGGCGCCGAGCCCATCCCGCACGTCTGGGGCGACATGGTGCCCAAGATCGGTCACGCGGCCAGCGTGTTCTCCATGTCCGTCTATGAGTACTCGACCCTCGGACTGCGGGAGTTCGAGGCCGCCCGGCTGCGGATCGCGCAGATCAACGGCTGTCTGTTCTGCCTGGATTGGCGGACCGAACGCGAGGGCGAGGAGAAGGTCGACGCAGGGTTCCTGGACGCGGTGGCGGAGTGGCGTACGACGGACGCCTTCGACGACCGGACCCGGCTCGCGGCCGAGTACGCGGAGCGCTACGCGGTCGACCATCTGAACCTGGACGACGAGTTCTGGGACCGGATGAAGGCGCACTACAGTCAGGCGGAGATCGTGGAGCTGAGCATGAGCATCGGCTCATGGCTGGCGTTCGGCCGTCTCAACCATGTGCTGGGGCTCGACAGCGTGTGTGTCCTGCCGTCGTCCTAGAGTTCCTGACACGACAACTCGGGCTGCGGGCCGGGGCGTTGGCCGCGGCCCACAGTTGTCCGGTCGGAGATTCACTGTCCGGTCAGAGGTCCTCGGCGATGACCTTCTCGATGTTGCGTTCCGCGAGCGCGGTGATGGTGACGAAGGGATTGACGCTGACGTTGCCGGGAATCAGCGCGCCGTCCACCACGTACAGGCCCGAATAGCCGCGCAGCCGGCCGTAGTTGTCGGTGGCCTTGTTGAGGACGGCTCCACCGAGCGGGTGGTACGTGAGGTGGTCGCCCCAGATCTTGTACACGCCGAAGAGGTCGGTGCGGTAGATGGTGCCCTCGGTGGCGTTGATCTTGTCGAAGATCGACTTCGCCATGGTGATCGACGGCTGCTTCCACGCGGTCTGCCAGTCCAGGTCCACCTTCCCCGTCGCCGCGTTCCAGGTGAACCGGCCGCGGTTGGGATTGTTGGTGATCGACAGGTAGAACGAGGCCCAGGTCTCGATGCCGGTCGGCAGCGGTGCCACCTCGGCGAACGCGCCGCCCGCCACCCAGTTGTCGATGCCCGCCGTCGGGATGGACGACTGGAGCGCTCCGGTCGGGTCCCACAGGTGGTTGGCCCGCCCGCACATGACGTTGCCGTTCTCGCCCCAGCCGGCGCCGATCTCGCTGTTGAGAGCGGGCAGCGCGCCCGTCGCCTTGAGACGGACCAGCAGTTTGCTGGTGCCGACGCTGCCCGCGGCGAAGAACACCCGTTGCGCCGTGACGGTCTTGGTGGTGGTGACGCCTCCGGTCGTGTCGAGCTGCTCGATGGTCACGGTGTAGCCGCCGGTGGTGGGAGTCACCGTGGTGACCCGGTGCAGCGGTGAGACGGTGACCCGGCCGGTCGCGCGGGCCTGCGCGAGGTAGGTCTTCTGCAGGGACTTCTTGCCGTAGTTGTTGCCGTACAGGATCTCGGCCGCCAGGGCAGACTTGGGCACCGTGCCCGCCGCCTCCTGCTTCATGTAGTCCCAGTCGTAGACGTTCGGGACGAACGTGAAGCGGAAACCGGACCGTTGGGCGTGCTTACGGCCCACCCGGGCGAACTGGTAGGCCTCCGCCGTCTCGAACCAGGCCGGGTCGATCGTGTTGACGCCGAGATTGCTGTTCGCGCGCGGGTAGTACACGTCGTACATCTCGTCGGCATCGACCGACGGAAGCACGCCCGGGAAGCGGCTCCTCTCGGGTGTCACCGCCATCCCGCCGTTGACGAGGGAGCCGCCGCCGACGCCGCGGCCCTGGTACACGATGATGCCGCCCATTTCCTCGGCGTCGAGGATGCCGGTGTACTTCGGGACGTCCTTGTCGAGCGGGAAGCCGAGGAAGTTGCTGATCGGCTGCTTGGTCCGGGTGCGGAGCCAGTAGGACCGGTAGTCGGGGGAGGTGGTGTTGGCGAAGATCTTGCCGTCCGTCCCCGGGGTGTCCCAGGCCATGCCCATCTCCACGATGTGCACGTCCACGCCGGCCTGAGCGAGCCGCAGCGCGGTGACCGAACCGCCGTATCCGGAGCCGATCACCAGGGCGGCCACCTGCGCGCCGGGCTCGATCACAGCCGACGTCTGAGCGGCTGCGGAGGCGCTGGGAAGGTCAAATGCGCCCAGCGCCGCAGCGCCAAAAATAGAACCTGTTCCACCAATGAGGCGACGCCTGGAAATACCTCTTCCTTGCAGGTGGTCGCCTGATCTGGAGTCCATGTAGATCCCTTTCCTCTCACACAAAGGAAACTGGTTCTACTGATATTTGGTAAACAAGTCACGAGAAACCTATCGGTAACTTACGTGTTATTCCCGAGTTACTCGCATCAGGAATTCACCGCCGGCACACCGCTCTCAGGAGACCTGGCGGTGGATCTCCGTCTCCACCCGTACTTCCACCCATGGGTCCAGGTGCGAGAGGGCCGGCGACAGCACGCTTGAGGGCATGACAACGACCGACTGGATCACCGACATCGCCCTCCTCCTCGTCGTCTTCCGGCAGCTGCGGGAAGGCCGACTGGACCTCAGGACGTACCTGATCCCCCTGGGGATCGTGGCCTTCGTGGCCTCCCAGTACCTGCACACCGTGCCCACCGGCGGCAACGACCTCGAACTGATCGGCACCTTGGTCGCCGTCGGCGCGGTGCTCGGCATCGCGGGCGGCATCTACACCCGGATCCGCACGACCGGCGGACACCTGTTCATCAAGGCGAGCGTGGTCTCGGCGATTCTGTGGGTGCTGGGCATGGGCGCCCGCATGGGATTCCAGGTGTGGAGCGACCACGGCGGCGCCGACAACATCGCCCGGTTCAGCCTCACCCACCACATCACCACCGAGCAGGCATGGGTCGCCGCGTTCGTCCTGATGGCGCTCACCGAGGTGGTCACCCGCCTGGCCACGATCTTCGTCCGGAGCCGCATGGTAGAGCGCGAGGTTCCCTCGGGCCGGCGCCCCGCGGCGGTCCTCGACCACACCGCCTGACCGTGGGTTATGGTCGCGCCGTGTCCGCACCCGAGAGTGCCCTCGCCTCCGGGCCGGCTCCCGACAGGGAGTCCGGCCCGCGGGCCGTGCCCCGTCAGGACCCGCGCCTGCACGCCGCCATCACCCTGGCGGTCGTCGTCATCTCGATCGCGACCGTGCGGCCGGTCGGCTTCACCGGCCGCGGACTGGCCGTCGCCGTCCTGCTCGCGGTCAACTGCGTCGCCCTGTCGGCCCGGCATCTGCCCGAGGCCAGGTTCCCGCCGCGTGTCGCCCTCGTCTGGCTGACCGTCGGCGTGGTTGCCGCCGCCGCCCTGGTCGGAGTGAGCAGCAGCGGCTCCAGCTACCTGTTCGCGTACTTCCTCGTCGGTCACATCGGCTACCGCCTGCCCCTCGCGCAGGCGCTCTCGCTGGCCGCCCTGTCCAGTCTGCTGTGCGCCGCCGTCCTGTACTTCGAGCTCGGCCCGGGACATCAGTCACAGGCCTGGACGCTCGGTGCCAGCACCGGTCTGCCGGTGGTGGCCGGGATTCTCAGCCGCAGCAGGCAACGAGCCGTGGAGGCCATGATCGAGTCCGCCGAGTCCGCCGAGCGAGCAGCCCGCGCCGAGGCCCGCACCGCCGTCCTCACCGAGCGCAGCCGCATCGCCCGGGACGTCCACGACGTACTGGCGCACTCGCTGGCCGGCATCAACATGCAACTGGAGCTGGCCGACGCCCTGATCGACACCGGCGACCTGGAGAAGGTCCGCGAGGCCAACGGCAAGGCGCACAGCATGGTCCGGGAGAGCCTGAAGCAGGCCCAGTGGACCGTGCACGCGCTGCGCGAGGACTCCCTGCCGCTGCTGGAGAGCCTGACCGCGATGATCGAGTCCTCCGGCCACCGTGACGTCCTCACTGTCACCGGGACCGTCCGCGAGCTGCCCGCGCAGGTCACCCAGAACCTGCTGCGGATCGCCCAGGAGGCGCTGACCAACGCGGCCCGGCACGCTCCGGGCGCGACCGTGGGGGTGGAGCTGACGTTCGCCGCGGCGTCGAGCACACTGGTGATCCACAACGGGCCCGCGACCCGCGAGGCAGCCGCGGGCGTGGGCAGCGGAATGGGACTGATCGGCATGCGGGAACGCGTCGCCCTGCTGGGCGGCACGATCACCGCGGGTCCGGTCGTCGAAGGACCGGAACAGGGCGGTTGGCAGGTGGAGGCAGTGATCCCGGGATGAGCGAACCGACCAACAACCCCGAGCGGCTGAGGGTGATCGTCGCCGACGACCAGGCCGCCGTCCGCGAACCCCTGGCCGCTGTCCTTGGCATGTCCGAGGACATCGAGGTCGTCGCGGCCGCGGCCGACGGCACCGAGGTGCTCACCGCCGTGGCCGGCACGCCGGTGGATGTCGTGCTGATGGATCTGCGGATGCCCGTGCTGGACGGCATCGAGACGACCCGCCGACTGAGCGAGGAGTATCCGCAGATCGCGGTCGTGGTGCTGACGACGTTCGCCGACGACGACTCGATCCTGGCCGCCCTCGGCGCCGGCGCCCGCGGCTATCTGACGAAGAACGCGGGCCGCCAGGACATCATCCGCGCGATCAGGGCCGCCGCCGCGGGCCAGTCCGTACTCGACCGCGAGGTCCAGGACCGCCTCCTGGCCACCGTCCGCACCCGCCCGCCGGCCCCCGAACAGTCCCTGCCCAAGGACCTCACACCCCGCGAGCGCGAAGTCCTCGCCTGCATCGGCCAGGGCCTGCCGAACCGCGCCATCGCCGAGAAGCTCTTCATCAGCGAGGCTACGGTCAAGACCCACATCAACAACCTGTTCGCCAAGGCCGACATCCGGGACCGAGCCGACGCGGTCCGCCGGGCCATCGCGGCGGGCCTGACGTGAGCGGTCGAGCGGGCCTGACGTGAGCGGCAGAGCGGCTCTGACATAGGTGGTCGGATGGGCCCCGACCTGAGCGGTCGGGCGGTCCCGGATCTCGCCGGGAGCGAAACGCTGTGGTCCGCGCGCCCCCGCGCGGCCAGAATGACGGGATGCCACGCCTCGTCGTCATCGACGCCCCGTCCAACCTCGGCCTGCGCCCACCCACCGAAGGCAGCGTCCCGGGCTGCTACAAGCTCGCGGGCGCCTTGCGCGAGCAGCGATTGCTGCAGCGGCTGGGCGCGTACGAGGGCGGAGTGGTCGTGCCGCCCCGCTACGACCGCGGTGACTGGAGCGAGGGCGACGGCGTGTTCAACGCCGAGGCGATCGCCACGTACACCCGCAAGCTCGCCGATCGCATCGAACACCACGTCAGGGCGGGGGACTTCCCGGTCGTCCTGGGCGGGGACTGCTCCATCCAGCTCGGCGCCTCGCTCGCCCTGCGCCGCATCGGCCGGTACGGACTCGCGGTCATCGACGGTTCCGCCGACTTCCGCCACCCCGGCAACTCCGACCGCGTCGGCGCCGCGGGCGGCGAGGAGTTGGCCCTCGCGACCGGCCGCGGCCAGAGCGACCTGACGGACCTCGAAGGACTCCAGCCGTATCTGAAGGACGAGGACGTACGGGTCTTCGGAATCCGGGACTACGACGACGAGCGCGCCGAGCTCTCCGAGTTGAAGATCATGAACGCGACGGTCGGGGAGCTCCGGGAGTGGGGCGCCGAGGAGTTGGCGCGCGCGGTCGTCCAGACCCTCGAAGTGCCCGTGACCGAAGGGTTCTGGGTGCACCTCGACGCGGACGTCCTCGACCCGTCCGTCATGCCCGCCGTCGACAGCCCCGACCCCGACGGACTCCTGCCCGACGAACTCGCCCCGCTGCTACGGACCTTGGTGCGGTCGGAGCGGTGCGTCGGCTTCAACCTCACCATCTACGACCCCGATCTCGACCCCGACGGTTCCTGCGCGGCTCTCCTCGCCGACATCCTCGAATCGGCGTTCACCGGCCCCTGACCACGAGCGAGGCGCGGCCCCAACTGGCGCAACCCTTCCGCTAGTTCACTGGTCCAACACGCGACGGCGGGAAACGGGCCCCCGGCGCCGGTCCCACCCCTTCCGTGCCCGGGCAGGCCACAACCCGGGAGTCCCGCAGTGCGCAGCAACCGCATCCTCTCCAGACGCCGTACGAACCGGGCGCCGGGCGCGTTCGCCGTGACGGTCCTGCTGGCCGTCGCGGGGGCGATCACCGCTCCGGCGTCACCCGCCGCCGCTGCCCCCGCGCCGATCACCCACGACGACTTCGACAACGACGGCTACCGCGACCTCGTGGTCTCGGCTCCCGGCGGCACCGTCAGCGGCAAGAAGAACGCCGGTTACGTAGCCGTCCTCTACGGCTCGGCGAGCGGGCTGTCGACCCACCGCAAGGCGACGTTCAGCATGAGCACCCCCGGTGTCGAGGGCCTCGCCGAGAGCGGTGACCGTTTCGGACAGGCCACCGCCACCGCGGACGTGGACCGCGACGGCTTCGACGACCTGATCGTCGGCACCCCCGGCAAGGACATCGGCGCGGCCGTCGACGCGGGCTCGGCCACCGTGCTGTTCGGCTCCGCCACCGGCCTGCGGGCCGCCGGCAGCAAGTGGCTGAAGGAGATCACCCCGGTGGCCGGCAGCCGCTTCGGGTCG
This sequence comes from Streptomyces sp. NPDC001002, assembly GCF_053599215.1. Taxonomy (NCBI): domain Bacteria; kingdom Bacillati; phylum Actinomycetota; class Actinomycetes; order Kitasatosporales; family Streptomycetaceae; genus Streptomyces; species Streptomyces sp. NPDC001002. The sequence continues at coordinate 86,590 of NZ_JBSFLV010000018.1, forward strand.
GGCCTGGCGGCCGGCTGGTTCAAGGTCGACGACTCGTCGGTGGCGATCCTGTCGAAGGACTACCTCTGGTCCTTCGGCTTCGAAGTCACCCCGCGCGGCCGGGTGATGGAGACCGACCAGAGCCCGCTGTCGATGTTCGTACCCGCGGGCTTCGAGCCCACCGCCCTGACCATGGGCGACTACAACAAGGACCGGGCCGACGACCTGGTGATCCTCGGCAGCGGAACCTACGACACGGCGGGTGTGTACGGCAGAGCCGTGTACGTGTCCGGCGGGCGGGGCGGCTGGGCCGGCCACTACGAGCTGTCCGGCGGAGGACAGGTGGGTGCCTCGGGCGACGTCAACAAGGACGGCTACGCCGACGTCGTCGTCGGCGCGCCCGACGAGCGCGACTCCCTGGGGAATCTGAACACCGCCGGTGTGGTCTTCGTCCACTTCGGCGGACCGAACGGTCCGGGCAGCGCGACGGGCGGCTACAACCGCCAGTTCTGGACGCAGAACTCCCCGGGCGTCCCGGGCGTGAACAGGCCGGGCGACCGTTTCGGCGGAGCTCTCGCCGTGCGGGACGTCGACGGGGACGGCTACGACGAGGTGGCCATCGGAGCGCCGGGCAACGACATGGGTAGTGCCGTCGACGCGGGCACCGTCTGGTTGCTGCGTGGCTCTCCGACCGGGCTGACCACGAAGGGTGCCCGCCTGCTGAGCCAGAGCCCGCGCTCGGTCCCCAGCGTCCCGGAGAAGGGCGACCAGTTCGGCGCCGCGCTGCGGCTCATCGACGACGACCGCGACAAGAGGGCGAGCCTGGTGGTCGGCGTTCCCGGAGAGGACGGGAACAACGGCGGCGCATGGGTCTTCCCCGCCACCACCAAGGGGCTCTCCCTCGACCGCTCATGGTCCTTCAACGGCGGCACCCTGCACGCTCCCAACCCCGACGCCCGCTTCGGCGAGACCCTCGCGCCGCACGGCCGTTGAGGTCCCCGCGCCGGGGAATGAACGGCGGGGCGTCGCGGTTGGAAGGAACGTGGGAATGGAGGGGACAGTGTCCCCGGGCCTCACCTATTGCCTGCGGGGACGATCGTCCGGCTGAAGCCCCGCAGAGCACATCGCCGCGTAGGCGACCGCCCTTCATTCCCACAACGCGCAGACGTGGCCCCGGGTGCTTCGATCGCCCCGGGGCCGCGGTATGCCGACCACCGGAAACCGCGTGCGCCGCATGATCCAAGGGCGTGAGAATGGCGCGATGGACCATCACTTCGTCGGCATCCCGGAGCTGACCGCCGTTCCCCGTGTCGCGGTCGTCATCGACGTCATGCGCGCCTTCACCGTGGCCGCCTGGGCCTTCTCGCGTGGCGCCGAGAGGATCGTCCTGGCACCTACGCAGAGTGCGGCACTCGCCTTGAAGGAGAGCCACTCGGGCTGGCTCGCCCTGAAGGACGGACCTCCGGCACCGGGCTTCGACGCGGTCAACTCACCCGGCCTGCTCAGATCACGCGACTTCACCGGCCGCACGCTGGTGCAGAAGACGACAGCGGGAACCGTGGGCGCGCTGGCCGTCGCGGACGCGCCCCTGGTCCTGTGCGCGAGCTTCGTGGTCGCCGGCCCGACCGCGCGATTCCTGCGGGCGAAGGACTCGGGCCCGGTGACCTTCGTCGTCACCGGCGAGGAGGGCCACGCCGACGAGGACCTGGCCTGTGCCGAGTACATCGGCCGACGCACGGCCGAGAACGACGTGGAGGCGACCCCCTACGTGCACCGCGCGAGGACCTCTCGTGCCGCGGCGGAACTAGGCGCCGGGCTGCGGAGCGGAAGTCACCCGGACGATGTCGAGCTCTGCCTTGAGGTCGACCGGTTCCCCTTCGCGATGGTGGCTCGCCAGGAGGAGTCCCTGATGGTGCTGCGTCCCGTCGAGGTGCCTGCCGCCTGAGACGCTGTCGTGCGGGAACGCGCGTGGTAGCGTCGGTATACAAACTGTATGCGATGTCTGGGGGTTGCCGTGGCGTCCGGTCGGGAGAAGGCCTACGCGTATCTCAAGGACACGGTGTTGACGGACCCCGAGATGCAGGGGGCTTTCCTCTCGGAGCAGGAGCTCGCCGATCGTATCGGTGTCTCCCGCACCCCCATCCGGGAGGCGCTGCTGCTGCTCGCCGCCGAGGACCTGGTCGAACTCGTGCCCAAGCGCGGAGCCCGGGTCGCACCCCTGACGGGGCGTGAGGTGCGGGAGCTGATGGAGCTTCGGGGCGTGGTCGAGCGGTACGCCGCCGAGCGGCTCGTCGCGGCCGAGCGCGTGCCACTGGAGGAACTCCGCGCCCTGCTGGAACGGCAGCGCGAGCTGACCGGAGCCGAGGAGACCCACGAGTTCATCGCCGTCGACCACCGCTTCCACGCGTCCCTGGTGTCGGCCGTCGGCAACACCCTCCTGGACCGGCACTACGACGGCCTTCGCAGCCGCCAGGTCCGCGCCGGGGTGGTCGCCGTCTTCAACCAGCAGGGCCGGCAGAAGGCGGTGCTCGACGAGCACGAGGCCATCGTGGAGGCTCTCGCTGCCGGTGACGCGCGGGCCGCGTGCGCGGCCATCGACCACCACCTGGAATCGACCCTCAAGGTGCTCCTCGACGGCTGAACTCCCTGTGTATCAAGGGCAGTTGATCACTCGGTTCAGGGATAGGTGATCACCAGCATCGTCACCCCGTCCGGCGAGATCCACGGTCCGTGCGGCATGCCCGGCGGACGGCACGCGTACATGCCCGCCGTGAAGGTGCGGTCCAGCGTCAGGTCGTGCATCGCCCCCTCGACGAGATACACCTCCTCCCATACGTCGTGCAGGGCCACGCCCGCCGCCGAGGAGTCCGTGCCCGGCGCCCACCGGACGAGTGCGGTGCGCCGACCGCTGTCGGGGTCCTCGGCCAGCACGCACTCCTCGACGCCGGGTCCGGCACCCGCCGGGGCGCGCCAGGGCCCGTCGGGCCGAAAGAACTCCAGCTCGGGCCCGCTCATCCCCACACCTCCGGCCGCCGGTTCGCCAGTACGGACGTCTTCTCGCGGACCGCGCCGACCTCGTCGACGTCCAGGTCCGCCACCAGCAGTTCAGGCTCGGCGCCGAGAGAAGCTCGTACGGTCCCGTCGGGGCCGACCACCAGGCTGTGCCCGATGCCGGTCGGCGCGGGGCCCGGAGGCGTGCCGGGATCGGCCTGGCCGACGGCGGCGACCCAGACGGTGGCGTCCAGCGCGCGGGCGCGCACCAGCAGCTCCCACTGGTCGAGCTTGCCGGGTCCTGCGCCCCACGAGGCCGCAAGCAGTGTGCCCACGGCTCCGGCGTCGGCGTGCGCGCGGAACAGCTCGGGGAAGCGGACGTCGTAGCAGGTGGCCAGTCCCAGGCGGACACCGTCCACGTCGATCACGGCGGGGCGGGAGCCCGGGGCGACAGTCTCGGACTCGCGGAAGCCGAAGGCATCGTAGAGGTGGATCTTGTCGTACGACTCCTCGATGTCGTCTCCGGTGGCCAGCAGGGTGTTGGTCACCCGCCCCTCGTCGGCCGGGGTGAACATGCCGGCCACGACGACCGTGCCGGTCGCGCGGGCGATCTCGCGGACCCCGTCGGCCCACGGGCCGTCGAGAGGCTCGGCGAGCGGGGTCAGAGGTGTGCCGAAGCAGGCCATCGACGCCTCCGGGAAGACGACGACACGGGCTCCGGCGTCCGCGGCGCGGCGCGTCCACTCCTCGACGAGACGCAGGTTCTTCTCGGGGTCGGGGCCGGTGGTGAGCTGGCTGAGGGCGATCCGCATGGGGTGGTCTCTCCTTGTCCGGGGGCGTTGTCAGCGTGGCAGGGGGAGGTCCGCCGCGGCCGGGGTCTTCGGCGCGGCGAGCCGCTCGTCCTCGTCGACGGCGGCCTCGGGGTTGCGGCCCAGGAGGACGCCGACCAGCGAGATCGCGGAGGCGAGGGCGATGTAGAGGGCCAGCGGTACCCAGCTGTCGTACGCGCTCAGCAGGGTGGTGAACAGCAGCGGGGCGATGGCGCCGCCGATGATCCCGGCCAGGGTGTACGCCAGCGAGGAACCGGTGTAGCGCAGCCGGGGCGAGAACTGTTCGGCGATGAAGGCGGCCTGCGGTCCGTACAGGCAGCAGTGGATCACGAGGGCGACCAGGACCCCGGCGGCGAGCGGCAGCCAGGAGCCGCCGGCGGCCATCGGGAAGAACACGAACGGCCACACCGCGGCCGCCACCGCCGAAATGCCGTACAGCAGGCGGCGGTTGACGCGGTCGGAGAGCGCGCCGGCCAGGGGCATCAGGAAGACCTGGACCGAGGAGCCGATGAGGACGGCCGCGAGGGCGGAGCCGCGCGACATGTCGAGTTCCTGGGTGGCGTACGTCAGCACGAAGACAGTGAACATCGCGTAGAGGACGTCGGGGCCGACCCGGCACAGGATCGCGGCGGTCAGGGCGCGGGGCTGGGTGGTGAAGACCTCGCGGACGGGGGCCTCGGGGCGGGACTGCTCGGCCGCCATCGCCTTGAAGACCGGGGTCTCCTCCAACTTGGCCCGGATCCACAGGCCGAAGCCGACCAGCACGCCGGACAGCAGGAACGCCACCCGCCAGCCCCACGACTCGAACTGCGCCTCGGTCAGCAGGGCGCCGAGGGCGGCGAGCACACCGTTGGCGAGCAGGTTGCCCGCGGGCGGGCCGACCTGTGCGGCGGAGGCGTAGAAGCCCCGGCGGCGGGAGTCGCCGAACTCGCTGGACAGCAGGACCGCGCCGCCCCACTCGCCGCCCACGCCGACACCCTGGGCGAAGCGCAGCACGACCAGGGCGATCGGAGCGGCGACGCCGATCGTGCCGTAGGCGGGCAGCAGACCGATCAGGAACGTGGCCACGCCGATCAGGACGAGCGTGGCGATCAGCACCTTCTTGCGGCCGATCACATCGCCGAGGCGGCCGAAGACGAAGCCGCCGAGGGGACGGGAGAGGTAGCCGACCGCGTAGGTGGAGAACGCCAGGAGCGTGCCGGTGAGCGGGTCCTCCGAGGGGAAGAACAGATCACCGAAGACCAGGGCGGCCGCGGCGGAGTAGACGGCGAAGTCGTACCACTCCAGGGCCGTGCCGGTCAGGCTCGCGACGAAGGCGCGGCGGACGCCGGAGCGCTTCTCCGCGACTCCGGCGTCGCTCTTCGGGGTGTCGTGCATGGGGCCCATCCTTGCTCGGGGACATCGACCTTCCGGCATACTTCTTGTATACAGGTCGTATGCGCAAGCCCTGCGCCGGAAGTTAACCGCGGAGAAATCACGATCCGCGGACCCGTATTTCCTTGGGAGGACCCTCATGGCCGTGCTGACCTTCGAACTGCCCGACGGATCGACGCGCGAGGTCGATGTCGTCCAGGTCCTCAACGCCGGGTACGCCGGACGCAGCCAGGACGACGTCGCCGCGCACGTCAAGGAACTCGCCGAGCTGGGCGTGCCGGGCCCGTCCGTGACGCCGGCGCTCTACCCCGTCTCCCCGTACCTCGCCCAGCAGACCGAGCGCGTCGCCGTCCAGCACGGCCGCACTTCCGGCGAGGCGGAGTGGGCGCTCGTCGTCGCGGAGGACGGTGAACTCCTCCTCACTGCCGCCTGCGATCACACCGACCGCGACCTTGAGGTGCACGGGGTGGCGTGGAGCAAGAACGCAGGACCCGACGTCCTCGCCCGCCGTGCCTGGCGCCTGGCCGACGTGGAGTCCCGCATCGACGAACTCACCTTGCGCGCCTGGGTCAGCCACGCCGGCACCGAGACCGAGATCCAGACCGGCACGCTCGCCGAACTCCTCGCCCCCGCCTACTGGGTGGACGTCCTGCGCTCCCGCGGTGACCTGACCCCCGGCACGGTCCTGATCTCCGGCACCATCCCGATGGCAGCCGGCGTCGACCAGTTCGCCGACGGCTGGCGCGTCGAGCTGGCCGATCCGTCGGCCGGGGACACCATCAGCCTCGCGTACGACGTCCGGCCGATGCCGGAGCCGATTGGCTGATGGCCGATGCCGGAGCCGATTGGCTGGCGGCCGGACGCGGAGGCGTAGTCGGGTCGTGGGTGAGCCTGCTGTGGCGGCGAGACGCACTCGGGCACGACACTGCTGTCAGGGTGGGTGAGTTCACCTGGTTCGGTGCTTGCCTTCCGGGGGCGTACCGCATCTGATCGGATCCTTGCCCGGACCGGACTGACAAGCCGGAGGTTGACCCGTATGACCGTCGTCGTCTGGATCGTCGAGGGCACCTGGCCCGCGAGCGTGGACGCCGCCCGTGCCCACGCGCCTGAGGGGTCGCAGGTCGTGCTCCTGCACGTCACCGGGCACGAGGTCCCGGGCGTCGCCCACGGGGCGTTCGCCGGGCTGCTGGGGCGCGGTCACCCCGAACGCGACCCGGGCACCCGCGTGGAGGAACTCGCCGGCGTCTTCGCCACCCGACTGCTCGAAGAGGCGGCGGAACGTCTCGGCCGCCCCAGCACCCGCGTCGAGCGTTCCGGCCACATCGAACGCGAGGTCGTCGCGGCGGCCGAGGGCGCCGAGTTGCTGATCCTTGCCCGGGACGGCGACCGCACCCGCCTCGGCCCCAAGAGCCTGGGCCCGCACAGCCGGTTCGTCGTCGACCACGCTCCCTGCCCGGTGCTCCTGGTCTGGCCGGAGACGGCACCCGGAGTGTCCAGTATCCCGGCGCCGCCCCCACATCACCGGTAGGGGCCGAGGTACGCGGCTCGGGTCACGTGGGCTCGTGTCCCGAGGCGGCGTCGATGGCCGCCTGCACCACTTCGAGCAGCGCGGCCAGGCCGGGCACCTGCTCCCACTCCACGGCCGTGTAGTGCCAGGTGGTGTGCGCCCCCGGGCCCGAGATCACCACGGTCCGCTTCCCTTTCCGGTCGGGATCGGAGACGCGTATGCCCATGTGCCGGATGTGGAAGCGCTTGGGGTAGTTGCCGAAGATCTCCAGTATCCGGCCGTCGAACGAGTACAACTCGTTGCCGACCATCGTCGTGATCTCGTCGTTCATGGGGGAACCCTATGCACGGTGGTCAGCCGATACCAGGTACCTGTCGTGCACCGTCCGCCCTAGGGTGGAGCGATGTTCGATCGCTTGGAGATCACGGTGCTGCCGCCGGGGCAGCGTTACCCCGCCCAGTTGCGCTTCTGGGTCAACGGCACGGACCTGGTGGAGAGCTCGGTCGGCCCCGGCGGTCGTGGGCCTCTGGTGTCGGAGTTCCTGCCGGTTGGACTCCCTGGCCCGCTGCGGGCGACGTCCGAACCGCGGCGTGTGCGGTTGGGTGAGCCGGAGTGCACAGGGGGATGCTGCGGCTTCCTCTCTGTCGTCGTGCAGCGTCTGGGGAATGTCGTCCAGTGGTCGGGATGGGAGGTTCCCCACCAGGAGGAGAGACCGTTGGAATTCGACTTCGACGCGGATGAGTACGACGCGGAGGTGGCCCGTGCCGAGGCAGAGCTTGGGCGGCGCTCGGCATAGCCCGGGGTGGTTGGTGCGTCTCCCGCGTTGAATACGGGCAGTCGAAGCCGCCTAGGTGGCGCCGCCGCCGGGCCCGCTGAGGGTGAAGTCGTCGGCGTAGTAGCTGCCTTGGGCGTACCAGCCGTGGACGTAGATCGTCGCGCTGGTCTGGGAGGTGCCAGTGGTGAAGGTGACGGTCAGTTGGCTGTATCCCGAGGGCGAAGTCGTCCATGTGGAGCGGCCGTTGTTCACGCCGATGTAGACGTTGGAGCCGCGGACCCAGCCGCTGAGCGAGTAGGTGGTCTTCGGTTGGACCGCGACCGTCTGATCGCACTGCGCGGTGTCGCGCGAACTGACCTTCCCCTGAAGGGCCTTGGAGCCAGAGTGGACGGGGGAGGAGACGATCGAGCCCGGGTTGCCGGGACAGTTCCACGGCGAGAGGGTGCCCGACTCGAAGCCGGGGTTCGTCAGGACGTCGATGGGCTCGACCGCGCCCGGGGCGGCCGCCGTCGGAGCGGCCGAGGACGGGCTGGGGCTCGCCGAGGGTGCGGTCGAGGTGGCGGAGGTAGGGCTGGGGATCAGGAGGGAACAGCCGAAGCCGACCACGGCCGCCGCGACGACCGCGATCGATATGGCCGCCCGGCGCTGTCCGGGCCCCAGGCCCGGGTGGTCCACGGGACGCGTCGGTCGGGCCTCGCCGTCGGCCGCTGGCAGTTTGTCGGTCCTGCCACCGGGGACGGGCGGGAGTTCCTGTGTCTCGTCGTTGATCGGGGTGTGGGGGAGGGGTGCGGCCGCAGCCGCCTGGCTGCGGTAGTCCTTGTCCTGGCGTATGTCGTCGAGGAGTTGGGCCAGCGCGTCGGTGCGGCGCGGGCGCAGCACGCGGATGGGCTCCAGTGCGGGGCGGTCCTGCGGGGATGGGGACGTGGGCGATGTGGGCACGGTGCTCTCCTTCCGTCCCGGGGCAGAGATCGGTGCTGTCCCTGTGGAGTTGATTACGCAACGCCCGCTGCGGAGGTTCAGCCGGTGGAGATCCTTCCGGCGACGCCCTCGCCCTTTTCGTTGACGCCCTTGTCCTCTTCCTTCGTGTGCCCGATTCAGGGCGGTGCCCCCGGAGGCACGGCATGCTGCGGGACCCGCGTGTGGTCGAGATGGTCGACGCGCTGGATTTCGAGTCGACGGCTGAAGGGTGCCGGACCACCCTCACCCGCACCACGACCGGTCAGCGCGCGGCGGCCACCGCCAGCAGGAACCAGCCCGTGTGCGGGATCCACTGTTCGGCCCACCGCCACGACTCACCGTCCGGGGCCTCTGCGGGCAGGAACGCGATGTCGTCCTCGTCCGTCCAACCGGAGGTGATGCCGTTGACGATGCCGCCGGGCAGGTTCGGGAAGTCCGACTCGTAGTCGACGTTGCCGCGTCCACGGCCCTGAAGCATGCACACCTGGAAGGGATTTCGTCCGGTGATCCACGCCAACTGGTCGTCCGCGAAATCGAGGAGCCGCTCCCGGTCGGCCACGGACACGCCGTGCACGTCCGCGCAGAAACAGGCCGCCGCCGCGAGCGAGGCGATGGTGGCGTTCTCCCCCTGCCACCAGTAGCCGGTCTCGTTGGCGTGCGGGAAGAAGAACGCATCCCGGTCGCTGCCGCCGGCCGGCCGGACCCGCTGGCGCGGGTACCCGAACGGGTTCGGCACGGCGGAGGTCCGTACGAGCGTGTCCCGCATCGCCTCCACCGCCACTTCACGTGCCCGGGCCGCCTCGGGCGCGTCCGGGAGGACCGCGGCGAACCTGAGCAGGGCGAGGACCGGCAGACCGGCCTCCACCGCGTGGAAGAAGGGCCTTCCCTCGGCGTCGGCACGGAACCAGCCGGGGCCGCCGTCGTCCGGGCGCACGTACCGGTCGCACAGCGACCGCGCCCGCCGCCGGGCCGCCTCGCTCACCGACCGACCCTCCAATGCGTCACCCGAACCCAATTCCGCGCCTGCACCGACCAGTTCGGCCACGGCCAGCAGCGCCGCGTAGTCGTCGATCACCGACTCCGTGCCGTCGTCGAGGTACTCCAGGTTGTGGGCTTCGAGGTGAGCGAAGCCGGAGAGCGCCGCTTCCAGGTACTCCGGTCCGGTGAAGTCGCCGTGATCGTCGAAAGTGGACGCGCGCGCCAGGGCAGCCACGGCGAGGCCCCCGCCCTGCCGGTAGGCAGCCTGGTAGCGGTCGGTACGGACGCACTCCGCGAGCGGCGCCGTGACGAACCGTTCGTCGAGCCGCTTGGTCAGGGCGTCGAAGATGCCGGTGTAGAAGTAGCCCTCGGGCGCACGGAAACGCATCAGGAAGTCAGCGCCCCACAGGGCCTCGTCGCGCAACCGGGTGCCGAGCGAGCGGACCAGAGCGGGGTGCCGCTCGGCGATCGCGTCGCGGGCCGCCGCCATCGCCCAGGCGCAGAGTGGGATCTGCTGCGGGCTCATGGTCCGGGTGTAGGTGAGGTGGCTCAGGAACTTGCTCGGATCACCGCTCGCGTCCAGCCAGCCGCCGCGCGCGTCGACCTCACGCCCGCTCTCGTCGCCCCACAGCCGAGCGTGCCGGTCCTTACGGTCGATCTCGCCGCTGGACCGCATCGCCCTGAAGTACGCGAGCACGTCGGACATCGTTTGACGCTGGATGCCGTCCGCGGAGATCTCGAACGGCTCCGACACCGACTCGCGTCCGCTGCCGTCGACCATCCGCACCGTGTACGTCCCTGGCGGCAGGTCCCGTGGGAGCGCAACCCGGGTGAATGGGCCCTGCCGCCAGCCGGGGACGGCCACGACCGGTCCGGCGGTGAGCGGACGCGAGCCGCGGTCGGGGCCGGGACCCTGACCGGGGCCCAGTAGTTCGCACACGCCCGGCGCGAGCCCGTCCGGCAGCACGGCGATCACCGCCTTGGACGCCGCGAGGCTGTGGCCCAGGTGAGCGGTGAGGATCGTAGGAGAGTCATTGGCCGAGCGCACCCTCGGGTACCGCCCTTTCCGTCGTGCCTGTCGCGGCTGTCGTGCAGGTCGTGCCTGTCGTTCGTCGATCCGGTCGTGCCAAGGTGCGCGCCCGCGCCGTCACGCCAGCATCGCCGCCATCGCCACAACCATGGCCACGCTGCCCCCCTCCTGCAGCGCGGCCCCGCGCCGGGCCCCCACCCCGTCGGTGGGCGGGGGCCCGGACGTTGTGACGAGCGTGGTGAGGCGGACACCCACGCGGGCCAGAGCCCAGCAGCCGACGAGGAGCAGGAAGAGCCGGATGTCGTACGTCCCCGGGGCACCGGGCATGTGCATCGCCGACCGGTGACCGGGCGCCCCGTCGCGCCCGATCCGGCTGGCGCACGCGGTCAGGACCGCCATCGTGGCGAGATCGACAACTGCCGTACCCCGCCCGCCCGATGGCCCGGTGACTGCGGTCCACAGGGCGACCGCGGCCACCGCGCAGGCTCCCGTCGCCAGGGCCGCGCCGCTCGCTCCGCACACCATCAGCGCGCGGAACGGGCCGGCGAGCCGGTCCATCACGCATGCGCAGGCGCCCAAGAGGCCGAGCAGCGCGGTCAGTTGATGTACCGACGTCATCAGTACGGATAGTGCACCGGGTCGGAGTTGACCGTCCGCCACCGCCGCTCGGTGAACTCCTCAAGGTTCGCGTCGCCACCGGCCCTGCCGCCGAGACCGGACTGACCGACCCCGCCGAACGGGGCGAGGGGTTCGTCCTGCGGGGTCGCGTCGTTGACGTGGACCATGGCGCAGTGCAGCCGACGCGCGACCTCGGTCGCACGGTGCACGTCGGTGCCGACGACCGAGGAGACCAGGCCGTAGCGCGTGTCGTTGGCGAGCGCGACGGCCTCGTCCACGCCGTCGACGATCGCGACCGGCGCGATGGGGGCGAAGATCTCCTCCGTCCACAGCGCGGAAGCCGGGTCGACGTCCACGACCACGGTGGGCCGGAAGAACCTTCCCTCGCTCGTGCCCCCGGTCAGGATCCGGGCACCGCCCGCGACCGCCTCGTCCAACAGACCTGTCGCACGCTTCAGTTGGGCGTCGTTGATGATCGGTCCCAGACCGGTGCCGTCCCGGAGCGGATCGCCCACGGTGACCGCCGCGGCCCGGTCGGTCAGGTTGCGCAGGTAGGCGTCGGCCACCGCGCGGTCGACTATGTGCCGTCCGGCGCTGATGCAGGTCTGCCCCTGGTAGTGGAAGCTCGACCACGCGCCGATCATGGCCGCCTGGTCGATGTCGGCGTCGTCCAGGACGAGCAGGGCGTTGTTGCCGCCCAGTTCCAGCGAGGTCTTCTTGAGCAGGGACCCGGCGGTGCGGGCGATCTCCCGCCCGACCGTCGTCGAACCGGTGAAGTGGACCATCGCCACGTCCGGGTGCTCGACCAGCCGACGGCCGACCTCCTCGCCCCCGGGCAGGACTTGGAAGATGCCGGCCGGGGCGCCCGCTTGCTCGAAGAGTTCAGCTATCGCCAGCCCGCCGGACACCGGGGTCTCCGGCGACGGCTTCAGCAGGACCACGTTGCCGAGGGCGAGGGCGGGTGCGATCACCCGCATCCCCAGCACCAGCGGGAAGTTCCACGGCGTGATCGCCCCGACCAGACCGACCGGGATCCGCTCCGACACCGAGAAGCGCCCCGCGTGGCCGGTCTGCAGCACCTCGCCGACCGGCCGCGAGGCGAGCGCGGCGGCTTCGGTCAGCTCTCCGACCGCCGAGGCGATCTCGTAGTCGGCCTTGCCCGCGATGCTGCCGGTCTCCCGCATGATCAACTCACGGAATCCGTCGGCCTGTTCGAGAGCGGTGGCGACCCTGCGCAGGACCGCGGCACGCTCGGAGTAGGGGAGTGCCGCCCATGCGCGTTGTGCCGTGACCGACGAAGCGACGGCCGCGTCGACATCCGCGGTTCCGGCGGCGCCCGCGACGCCGAACACCTCGTCGGAGGACTTGTCGCGGACCGGGAGGGTTCCTCCCGCGGCGGGCGGCCGGAAGCGTCCGTCGACGAATAGGGCGTTCGACCAGGGGTGGTTGTGCTCTGCCATGTTCAACTCCATTCGGGATTGCGTCCGGGGAGGGGGAGGGGGAGGGGGATCCCTGACAGCCCCGCCCCGGCCCGCACTTGGCCCACCGACAGCCTTCTCATCGTTCTC